>JAZOLR010000163.1:0-9139 GCA_045653255.1 Eubacteriales bacterium
TAAGAGTAATATTTATATAACTTTGCGACAGACTTCACAATATGCGCACCCTCGCCGCAAAAAACGATTCTCGCCGCCGCTCTATCGCTCTTGAAACGATGTATATTTATGCTCCTCTTGCGCACCGTCTCGGTATACAAAGGATAAAGCACGAACTTGAAAACATCAGTTTGCAGTATCTCGACCCGATAGGTTATGAAGAGGTGACGAGATGTATTGACAATAAGTTCGGTCAGACTGCGGATTTCATTGAAACCGCAAAAGGACTTATTGCCGAAAAAATGAAAGAAAACAACATAAAAATAAAACTTGAAGGCAGAGTAAAGAGTGTATACAGTTTGTACCGCAAGATGTACAATCAAAACAAGAATTTTGATGATATATACGATTTTTATGCCGTAAGAGTTATAGTTGATACAGAACTTGAATGTTATACCGTTCTCGGTATCATTCACGAACTTTTCAAGTCTGTTACGGGTAGATTCAAGGACTATATTTCTACGCCGAAATCAAATATGTATCAGTCGCTCCATACCACTGTTATAGGTAGGCAGGGCGTTCCTTTTGAGGTGCAGATTCGTACCCACAAGATGCATCAGATAGCCGAATACGGTATCGCTGCGCATTGGAAATACAAGTCGGGCGAACGTTCTTCTGCCGAAATGGATGAGAAACTCAGATGGGTTTCCCAACTTGTAGAAACGGACGAAAATATGCGAGACCCCGATGAGTTTATGCACTCGTTTAAGACTGATATTTTCCGTGACGAGACTTTTGTATTTACTCCGAAAGGCGACGTTATTTCTTTGCCTCAAGGCTCTACTGTAATCGACTTTGCTTACGCAATACACACCCAAGTAGGTAACAAGATGATTGGCGCGAGAGTTAACGGCTTGATTGTGCCTATTACAAGAGTGCCTCAAAACGGAGAAATAGTAGAGATTATTACTTCAAACGCGTCAAAAGGTCCGAGCCGCGACTGGATGAATATAGTAAAGACGTCGGAAGCGCGAAATAAGATACGCCAATGGTATAAGAAAGAAAAGCGCGCCGAAAATATTCAGGTCGGTAAAGAAGAGATTGAGCGTGAAGTAAAACGCATAGGCAAAAATTATACCGAACAGGAATTTTGCCGCATTGTCCAAAACGTCGCGACACGCCTCGGTATAAACCATGGAGACGACTTGTTTAATACTATAGGTTACGGAGGACTTGCCGTATCAAGACTTGTAAACCGTCTCAAAGACGAATTTTCAAGAGTCGTTAAAGATGAGTCAGTCGAAACGGTTGTACAACCTAAGATAGTTGAAAAACCGAGAAACCTCAAAAATAATAGCGGTATCATCGTTGACGGTGACGTTGACTGTCAGGTAAAATTTGCAAGATGTTGCAATCCTTTGCCCGGCGATGATATCATAGGTTTTATAACTCGCGGTCACGGAATTTCTATACACAAAACGGATTGTCCCAACGTAATCAGCGGAAAAGAAAACGAAGAACAAAAAGACAGATGGATAAGTGCACGTTGGGAAAACGAATTCGTTGCGAAGACGGGTACAGACGTTTACGAGGCGCATATACAGATATATGCAGAGAACAGAATTGCTCTCCTTGCGGACATTTCCGTTGCTCTTGCGGATATGAAGGTATCTATCATTTCAGTATCGACACAGACACGTCCGTCAGATAATAGCGCAGTGCTTTCTTTGTCTGTTGGTTGTAAAAACGTCAGCCACTTCAAGTCGATAGTGTCAAGACTTAAAACAATAAGAGGAGTCACGGATATTACACGTGGATTCAGTAATTAAGAAACGTAAATAAAAACGCAAAAAATCGCAAAAAGGAAGGAAACGCAAATGATAGCGGTATTACAGAGAATAGATAAAGCAGAGGTTATAGCCGACGGAGAATTTAGCGGAAAGTCGGAAAAAGGACTCTTTATACTTCTCGGAGTCACACAGGAAGACACCGAAAACGACGCCCTTCTTCTTGCGGAAAAGATAAGTAAGTTGCGTATTTTCAGTGACGAAAACGACAAGATGAATCTGTCCGTCAAGGATATAGACGGAGAAGTTCTTATTGTCTCAAACTTTACTTTAAATGCTAATTATTCGCACGGAAACCGTCCTGAATTTCTCAGCGCGGCAAAACCCGATGAGGCAAACCGTCTCTATGAATACTTTGTGTCACTTATGCGTGAACGCGTGCGTCACGTTGGCACGGGTGTTTTCGGTGCATCAATGAGCATAACCGCTACTATGTCGGGTCCTGTGACAATCGTTATGGATTCCGAAAAACTTAAAAAGGGGAAAAAGCAATGATACTGAAAATCAACGGTGATATAGATCCGTATTACGTTCAGACGCTTTGCTTACTGTTTTTCCCCGGGGCAAAATTTGCGCAAAACGAACAACCTTCTCCCGACGTTCCTGAACTTGAACTTGAACTTCGCACTGACGGAGAAGAATCTGCGTACGCTCACGCAGTTTTGAAGTTGGGAGATATAGTTTCTTCGGGCGATGGCGAAGCGCGTATGGAAACCACGTCTGCCAAAACCGCAATACGCTTAAAAAAAGTTGCGGTCGGAAGAGCAGTATTCGAAGCAGGAAAAGGACTTTTCTCACGCGATATTCCGTGGGGAATACTCACAGGCGTACGACCTTCAAAGGTAGCGTCAGGATTCCTTTTTGGTGGAAGCGGTTTGCGTAATACGAAAAAGATTTTGCGCGACGAGTATTTTGTAAATCCGAAAAAAGCCGCGCTTGCGGTTTCGGTTGCTTCAACCGAGATGAAACTCACGCGTAAATTACCGTCCAATTTATGTAGCGTATATATTTCAATACCTTTTTGTCCTACCAGATGCGCTTATTGTTCTTTTGTCTCTTATACTACAGAGAAACTCTTGTCTATGGTGGACGATTATCTAAAAACTCTTTATCTTGATATTGATAACGTGTTTTCAATTATAAGAGAACTTGGATTGAAAGTTGCGACGGTTTATATAGGCGGCGGTACACCTACCGTGCTTTCACCCCGTCAACTCAAAACTCTTCTTGATAGGGTGAACAAAAATATTGACGTCTCAACTCTTATGGAGTTTACAGTAGAGGCGGGAAGACCCGATACTATAACCGAAGAAAAACTTAAAATAATTACTTCTTACGGCGCAACGAGAATAAGCGTCAATCCTCAGACTTTAAACGATGATTTACTTGCATCAATAGGAAGACATCATACGGTAAAACAGTTTTATCAAGCGTATGAAATGGCAAAAAAGGTCGGAGTGGAAAATATAAACGTCGATTTGATTGCGGGATTGCCCGGCGACGACTTTGGTAATTTTTCCAACTCGATGGACAGTATAATTGCGCTTGCACCAGAAAATATAACCGTACATACGTTTAGCGTAAAGAAAGCGGCAGACTTGCGTCGTCAAGGAACAATATATTCGGAGTCGCTATTTGATGACACCGCGGCGAAATGCGTTGAATACTCACAGTTGAAGACGAAGTTTGCAGGCTATAAGCCGTATTATATGTACCGTCAGAAAAACACGGTAGGAAATCTTGAAAACGTAGGCTTCTCCCTTGAGGGAAAAGAGGGAATGTATAATATATTTATGATGGAAGAACTCCATAGCATTTTCTCCGTGGGCGCAGGTGCTGTAACGAAACTTGTAGATTATAAGACTCCTTCCGAGGGGGCAAGTAAAATAAAAAGAATATTTACGCCCAAATATCCATATGAATATTTAAGGGATGCCGAAAAAATAAGAGGAGGCGACCTCGAGGCAGGAGTACTTGCCTTGTCCGAAAGGGTAAAAGAATTTTACTTGAAAGGGTGATTCTATTATGGTAAAAGCGCGTGTTGCGTTTTCAGATGAAGCAGATAAAAGAGCATACGTCGAAGAATGCGAAAATGATTTTGAGAAAAGACTTGACTTGGCGGTAGCCGAAATAATCGCCGACAAGGATAATAGGATAATAACCTTGTCGGGCCCTACTTGTGCAGGGAAGACCACAACTGCTAAAAAAATCATTTCCGAATTTGAAGAACGAGGAAGACACGTCAAGGTCGTATCTATAGATGATTTCTATTACGACAGAGATTTGCTTATACAAAAAGCAGAAAAAAACGGGCAGAAGATTGATTTTGACTCGGTCGAAACTATTGACCTTCCTCTTTTGAAGAAAACTGTAGACGAAATATTTGCAGGCGGAAGAGTGACTTTCCCACGATTCGATTTTAAGAGCGGAAAGAGAATAGAGGGGGACGAGTTTTTCTGCAATGAAAACGATATATTCCTTTTTGAAGGAATACAGGCAGTTTATCCCGAAGTTACTGCACTCTTTGGAGAGCATCCGTACGTTAGCGTATTTATCTCCGTTTTTCGTTCTTTGGAAGTTGCGGGCGTTGAGCACAAACCCGAGCAACTCCGTTTGCTTCGCAGATTGGTAAGAGATTATAATTTTAGAAACGCGACGGCGGAATTTACTTTGAATCTTTGGGAAACGGTACGCGCAAACGAAGATAAAAACATTTTGCCAAATGCGGACAAATGCAAAGTGTTGCTTGATTCACTTATGCCGTATGAAATAAGCATGCTCAAACCGTATGCGCTTCCCATTTTGCGCTCGGTTGCTGAAGATTCGATTTATTATGACTTTGCAAAAAAAGAAATAGAGAATTTCAAGCATATTGAGAATATTTCAAAGCGTTATATACCGAGTAATTCGTTGTATCGTGAATTTTTGGGATAATTCAAAGAGTTTGATTTTTATTTGAAAAAGATCCGAGGGATTACATGCAATCTAATAAGAAAACTTTAAAAAATGAAAAAAACGAAACGAATAAATTGGTTTCGGGAGTGTTAATACTTGCTATAGCGAGTATACTCGGTAAAATTTTTGGATTTATATATAAAGTACCGCTTAACAATATTTTGGGAGATGAGATGGCAAACGTCAATTCGGCGTATGCCATCTACACCGCCTTGTATATGATTTCGACGGCAGGTATTCCCGTCGCCGTTTCTGTTTTAATATCAGAGAGCAGAGCAGTACTGAACAAAAAACAAGTATCGTCTGTGTACAGAGTTTCCATGACTGCTTTGGCTGTTGTGGGATTTTTTTGTACTCTCATTATGATTTTTGCAGCAGGGCCGATATCTGAAATAAATTCGGGCGGTGATACATTTTTGTGTATGCTTGCTATAGCACCTGCCTTATTTTTTATTGCGATTTCGAGCGTTTATAGAGGGTATTTTCAAGGCTTCGGCATTATGAAACCTACTGCCATATCTCAACTTATCGAGTCATTTGGAAAGATGATAATAGGACTTTTGCTTGCGTACGTTGGCGTCAAGAAATACGGCATGGGTACGGACGTGGCGGCGGCATTTTCGATTCTCGGTGTTACACTCGGGATTGCAATTAGTTCGCTTTATTTAATTATAACGAAGTTTTATTATGGCAAAAAAGGACTTCTTGAATATCCCGTTGATACTGGGGAATTTCAAGATTCAAATCAAAAAAGCGATAGCAAGAAAAAGATACTTAAAAATATTTTGTTGATTGCATTTCCTATTGCTATTTCGTCTGCCGTTATGAGTCTTTCTTCTTTGGTTGATTCGCAAATGATGCGACCTTTGCTTGAAAGGTTTTACGAAGACGTAGATATAGCGAAAGCGATATATTCAGATTATTCAACCGGCGCAGTTACTATGTTTAATATGCCTTTTGTTTTGATTTCGCCTATATCGTGCGCTATAGTCCCTTTTATAACAACGGCAATAGCACAAAAACGTCATAACGATGCATCGAAAATAATGGACTCTTCTTTGCGTGTTACTTCCATTGTTGCTTTCCCCTGTGCATTTGGAATGTCAGTGTTAGCGAGTCCGATACTTTCGTTTGTTTTCCGCGGGGACGAGAATATGGCGGATAACGCAGGCAGACTTTTGTCTGTACTGGCACTGTCTATTTTTCTTGTAGGTATGCTCTCCGTTACGAATTCGGTTTTGCAGTCTCATCATTTGCAAAGCCTTCCTATAATTTCAATGTCGGTAGGACTTTTGGTAAAGGTTTTGGCTTCTCGCATTTTGATAGGAAGAATAGGGGAAATGGGTGCGCCTATAAGTACTCTTTTATTCTATTTGACCGTTGTTTTCTTCAACTTCTTCTTTGTCATTAAATACGTTAAATTGAAACCGAATTTCAGCGGAGTTTTTGTGCGACCTATGGTTGCGTCGGTTGTGTGCTCGATTTGTGCATGGGGCGTTTATCGTCTTTCTTTTGGATTTTTTGGGCTCTCTCTTTCTGTCTTGATTTCGATGGCGGTAGCCGCTATAGTTTACGCAGGACTCTTATTCCTTTTAAAATGTATAACAAAGGAGGATATATCGCTTTTTCCTCGCTCGGAAAAAATAATTTCCGTTTTGTCTTATTTGCATTTGATTAAGTAAATAGTCCCTTTAATTTGCTCGTTTGATGGAAATTTTGAATTTTTGAAAATATTGCCTCGGTGGTGAATTATATGACGCAAAAACCCCCGTTTTCTTCAAAAAATGGTTAAAATGACTAAAAAATTCAAAAAAATCAAATATTTTTTGAAAAAACTATTGAAAAAACAAAAATGTAGTGTTATAATGAATTAGTAAAATCTATTAAAATAAATAAAGAAAGGCATGGAACCAAAAAATGAACAAGACTCAGTTGATCGATGTTGTTGCAAAGAACGCTGAAATTAAGAAGAAGGAAGCAGAGGCTGCTGTAAACGCTGCTCTCGAGGCTATCGCGAACGCTCTTGTTGACGGTGACAAGGTTCAGCTCATCGGCTTCGGTACATTCGAAGTTAAGGAAAGAGCAGCAAGAGAAGGTCACAATCCTTTTACAGGCGAAAAGATCACTATCGCCGCTTCTAAGAACGCTGCATTCTCCGCAAGCAAGGCTCTTAAGGAAGCACTTAACAAGTAATTTAAATGAGACTTGATAAGTACCTGAAAGTAGCACGTATTATCAAGCGCCGCACAGTTGCAAACGAGGCATGTGATGCCTCTCACGTAACAGTAAACGGAAAGAGTGCCAAAGCATCTTATGAAGTCAAGGAAAATGATATCATAGAGGTTAGTTTTGGCTCTCGCTCCGTTAAGGTACGAGTTCTTAACATAAAGGACAGCACGAAGAAAGCGGATGCAAGTGATATGTACGAGGTTATTTCATAGCATAATTGAATTTGATATTTGTTTGTAATATATGCAGAGAAATCTGCATATATTTTTTATATAAACGGATATTGGAGGAAATTTATGGAAACTTCGTCTCTTGAACAAAAGAAACAGAGCCTAACACTCTCAAATAGAAAACAACTTTCTCTTGACGGTGTAATCGACGTCAAAAGTTTTGATGATATGTTAATCTGCCTCGAAACAAATCTGGGAAAATTGAGTATCGAGGGGGAGGGAATACGTATTACAAAGTATTTGATGAATACGGGAGAAATGTCTGTCGACGGAGTGATAAACGCCATTATATACAGCGATGCAAGTGAAGAGAAAAAGGGATTGTTTTCAAAATTCAGTAGGTGACTTTTTATGGAAATATCAATGACTGCACTTGCGTTAGAGTTTTTGTATTCTATTATTCTCGGTGTGTTTTTAGGTATAATTTACGATGCTATACGGTTGCTTCGCGTAATGCGCGGAACTTATAAGAAAAGCGAAATTAAAACGAATGAAATACCGGAATTTATTCAAAGGTATATACGTCTGCCGAAGAAAAAACTTGTAAAAAAGAAAAAAGGCACGTTTTTTGTCGCCGTTGGAGACGTGTTGTTTTTCGTTTTTTCAGCGTGTGCATTTTCGATATTTGCTTATCACTTTAACGACGGTGTTATAAGAGGATTTGCTCTTTTTGGAATGATCTTCGGTTTTTTTGTTTATTATTTCACTGTGGGTAAATTAGTCTTGTTTTTATCGTTTCAAATTGTCAATTTTGTGAAGATGGTGTTTTCTTATGCCTTCTTTTTGCTTATTTTTCCATTTTTTTATATTTTTGAGAAAATTTATACTGTGTTTTGCTCATTAATTTGTAAAATATCCTTGATTATTTATAAAACGTATGTTATAATATATATACATAGATATTCTGATCGTATTCATCGTCGGCTTGTTTCTTTTTCTAACGGTTTGGTTTAGAATGATTTTTGAATTCTTTTTGGGAGGGTATGATGACAGACAGACACAATATACGGTTGCTTTTGAAAGTCGCCATGGTAGTTTTTGTTGTTTTTGCTATACTCGCCATAGCCTCTATGCAGATGAAGTACAATGAGGCGAAAGACGAATACAAAGATTTACAACGGCAAATTGAAGGTTATAACGTTTCTATTGAAAATCTTGAAAATCAACTTTCCTTGCCTTTTGACGATGAGTATGTAGCGCAGGTTGCCCGTGAAAAACTCGGCTTGTGCTATCCGGACGAGATTATAGTAGAGAATAACTTGAACGACTAAAACCGCTCGTTGCTTCGCAGGATGCAAAGGAAAAGCGGTTTTTTGTCTTTTTTGTGTGTTTTCAATATGGGCATGACTTTTTCACGATTGCGTTTAATTTGAGCGCGTTCGGTTAAAATGGTAATGGCTCGTATATGGAGTTTTCTAATGGAGGAAGTATGAGAAAAAAGAATATAGATCTTGCCCCGTACTATTTTCACGAAGGCACAAACTATGAAACTTATAAATATCTCGGTTGTCACGTGCAAAAAAAGAAAAACGGGACTTATAAATATACTTTTCGCACTTGGGCACCCAATTCAAGTTATCTTGCAGTTGTTGGAGATTTTTGCGATTGGGATGAAGGAATTCCTATGCAACGCATCACTGACGGCGGAGTGTGGGAATGCACTTTTGAGAGCGACGTGTGCTATGAAGGGTATAAGTATAAATTCAAAATAGCAACATCTCACGGATATAACCTTAAAGGTGACCCATACGCTTTCTCGTCGGAAGGAGGAAGCGGCGGTGCGTCGTATATTTGGCTTGAATCCAATTTCAAATGGAAAGACGCTACGTGGCTCAAACATAGAAAGAAAACTCTAGTTACAAAAAAGGGAAGTTATCTTCCGTATCCTGTGAATATTTA
>JAZOLR010000164.1:0-3550 GCA_045653255.1 Eubacteriales bacterium
TGTTTGGCTTCGCATTTTAGTGTAACGGAAGAACTTCTTTTTGGAAAAATAGAGGAGTTCAAAAGAATGGGATGTTTGCTTTTTGTTGAAGACAATCCGTATATACAGTAAAAAACCGCGAGACTTATTTGAGTCTCGCGGTTTTTTTACTGTTCAATTTTAAAAAATAGATTCTTGATTGCCTTGGTTGCCGTAAGGTATTCCAAGATGGTCGTATGCTAATTTTGTTGCACATCTTCCTCTTGGTGTTCTTGACAAGAAACCTATCTGCAAAAGGTAAGGCTCGTAAACGTCTTCTATCGTTATTGCTTCTTCGCCCGTAGTTGCGGCAAGAGTGTCAAGACCGACAGGGCCGCCGTTATAATACTTGATAATCGCAGTAAGCATTTTTCTGTCGGTATTGTCGAGACCGAGATTGTCAATTTCAAGCATTTCAAGGGCATATTTTGCAATTTCTTCCGTGATGCTTCCGTCACCTTTTACAATAGCGAAATCGCGTATTCTTTTCAACAGTCTGTTTGCTATACGCGGAGTGCCTCTGCTACGGCGCGCAATTTCCATAGCACCGTTTTCATCTATTGCAATTCCGAGTATGTTTGCACTTCTCGTTACTATTGTTTTGAGTTCTGACGGGGTATAAAGTTCAAGTTTGAGTATAACTCCGAATCTGTCGCGAAGAGGAGTGGTTATCTGACCTGCGCGAGTTGTCGCACCAATCAAAGTGAATTTGGGAAGAGGCAGACGTATACTGCGTGCACTAGGTCCTTTTCCTATAATAATATCAAGCGCATAATCTTCCTTCGCGGGATAAAGAATTTCTTCTATGTTATGTGAAAGTCTGTGTATCTCGTCAATGAAAAGAACGTCGCCTTCTGCAAGGTTTGTGAGTATAGCCGCAAGGTCGCCTTGCTTTTCTATCGCAGGTCCTGACGTTGTGCGTATGTTAACTCCCATTTCGTTTGCTATAATGTTCGAAAGGGTGGTCTTTCCAAGACCGGGAGGGCCGTAGAGAAGAACGTGGTCTATGGCATCTCCGCGAAGTTTTGCGGATTCAATGTATATTTTGAGATTTTCTTTTGCTCTTTCTTGACCTATATATTCTTCGAGTGTTTTAGGTCGCAGACTTGTTTCAATATCTCCGTCAGATTGACTGTAGTCGGAAGATACAAGTCGGTTTTCAAAATCGAATTCAGTATCCATAAATTACCTCTTATTTTGAAGCAAATTTTTTGAGTGCTTGAGTTATCATTTCCTCAAGTTCGAGATCGGGACTAATTGTGCGGAGTACGTCAAGTATTTCACTACGGTTGTAGCCAAGTACTGTAAGTGCATCTGCCGCTTCGGAAAGTTTTCCGTTCTTTTGGGACGTTGCAACTTTTGCCGAAAGGTTGAAGTTGCTCTTTTCGGGAGTTCCGCTAACGGTATCTTTTGAAATTTTGTCTTTGAGTTCAAGCACTATTCTAGCGGCTGTCTTTGCGCCAACACCAGATGCTTTCGCGAGTGCGCGAGCATCTTCCGTGCATACCGCAAATGAGAATTTATCGGGAGTGAATATAGAAAGAATAGACATTGCCGCTTTAGGACCGACACCTGAAACGCTTATAAGAAGTTTGAAACATTCAAGTTCTTCGTTGGAAAAGAAACCGTAAAGTTCTAATGCATCCTCTCTTACTTGAAGGTGGGAGAGAAGTTTCACTTCTTCGCCTACGTTTGAGGAGATTTCGTTATACGTGTTAAGACTTATTGAGAGTTTGTACCCGACGCCGTTGCAGTCAATAACCGCAAACGAGGCATCAACATAGGCAAGTTCGCCTCTGATGTGATGAAACATTGTTTACTCCTTGTCGTTTTGTAGTATGATTTCTTTGTGTTTTCTTTTTATTGTTTTGTCAACTGTTATAATTGACACAAGTGCAAAAAGTCCGAAAAGCGATATTACCGCGCCTACTGTATATTCTTTTGGCATATAATTTAATTCAAGTGTGTATTCTCCTGTCGGTAGGTCAAACGCAAGCAAGGAATCAAGTACTTCGTACGTTTCTATTTTGCTTCCGTTGGCGGTTACTTGCCAACCTTTATCGTAGGGGATTGTTGTTAGTATGGTGTTGAAATTGTCTTTGACAGAGATGCTTCCGTAAAAATAATGTTCGTTACACTTCGTGACGGTATATTCGCCGCTTGACAAAGTGCTGTAAACTCGGGAAAGTTCTTCTTCGTCAAGGTAGTAAAAATATTTTACGTGGCTATGAAGGTATATGCCGTTTTCTTTCAACTTGAATTTTACAGTTGCGGTTTCGTTATTATCATATCTGCCTACATAAATATAACCTGTGCTTCCGTTTGTAAAATACCTGCCGTATTCCTCATCGTTTAGGAACATGTCAGCATCAGTGTAATAGAAAGTGGGGAAGTAGGCATAAATGTCTTTATCTCCTACACCTTTTACAGAATAGAAAACAAAAGCATCGGTGTCTGTATTTATGGGAGTTATTCTTGTTCGCGAGGTTGATTCTTTTGCATTTTCTTTTTTCATTGTATGGGATATAGGTTTGTAAAGATGCAATTCTTCTTCGCCCATAATTGTAGCCACAAGATTGTTAAGACGTTCAAACGGTGAGTCTGACGAAAGTGACTTGCGTTCATCTAATGGACGCTCTTTCGTCGCACCTATAAACGTTGCGTTCTTTATATCCTCACTTACACCGTACGCGACCGACAAAGCGTATGGGTTATGGTAGGCAGTGATGTTTTCGTCGGTATAAATTGTATGGTAAAGTTCGGATAATTTTATTTTGTTCTCCGAGGCTATATATTTGACACCTAAAAGCATATCCGCTACCGGTGTAGAGCCTGTGTATTGAGAAGTATGAGACGATGACATATACCCCATAAAGTCAAGAAAAGCAACGGTATCTTTGTTAAGTGTTGAACTTGAACCCGAAAGTCCGCGATAACCGAAAGCGTACGAGTCGTTAACTCTGCGGTAATTCGTCTTTTCCATTCTGAAAAACACGCTTGAATCCGTTTCTTCAACGTATTCAAATGCGCCTTCCCATTTGTCAATATATTCGCGGTAACTCGTGCGACTTGAAATAACTACGTCTGCATCAAGCAAAAGCGTGTTAGCAAGACCGCCGAGAAATGTTTCAAGACAGACAAAAACGAGTAAGAAAAGCGAGGTAATTCTATCGGGGATATGCTTTTTCTTGATTATGAAATTTAAAACGAAAAAGTATACGCCCATGCAAGCGAATGACGCGAGCACAGTCCAGAGGAAATTAACGTGTGAATATTCAAGTTCATCAGCGATAACTACGAAAAGTACAAGCATCGATGCAGTAAAAAACACGATTTTGTTGCTTTGCGTTTTTATGTTTTGGAAACCTTTTGCCGCCATAAATACCAAAAACAACACAAGCATATAACTGTATCTGTAATTGAGCCAGTTTGGCGCTTGAAGTCCGTGCCAGAACATATCAAGTGTGTTAATGGAAAAAGAACCTATAAATATCGCACACAAAAACGAAGTGCAAATCTTTTCTCGAAGGCT
>JAZOLR010000165.1:0-7588 GCA_045653255.1 Eubacteriales bacterium
GCCTATGCCGTTTATCTCGCAAAGTGACGAGCGGCGAAGGGTTTTTCTCTTTGCGCCTGACGAGTGCTTGACGGCGAAGCGGTGCGCTTCCTCTTGTATTCGGTAAACGAGTGCGTAAAGCGACTGCTCGTGCGCTATGCCGAATTCGTTTTTGACGTCGCAGAGAGTGCGCGTTTTGTGGTATTCGACTTTTACCATGCCGTATATGGGAACAGAAAGCCCGAATTCTGCGAGTACCTCTCGCCCGACGGCAACGTGGTTTTTACCTCCGTCAAGGAGTATAAGGTCGGGAGTTTGACCGAGAGATGCGCTCTCGTCGCCGACGTGTGAAAATCTTCGGCGCAGTACCTCTCTCATAGAGCCGTAGTCGTCCTGCCCGTCTGTCGTATTGATACGGAAAACGCGGTAGTCCGACTTTTTCATTTTTTTATCTTCATATACCACCATCGACGCGGTGATATGTTCGCTTCCTATGTTGGAAATATCGTATGCCTCTATGCGCTCGGGCAAAACTTCAAGGCAAAGGCTCTTTGCAAGTAGGAATAAAGCCTTATCCTCGCGCTCGGTTTCCGCCTTGTATCTCTCTGCGCGCTCACGCGCATTCTTTTCGGCGAGGTCGCAGAGTTTTTTTGCTTCGCCTATTTTGGGGTTTTGTATTTCTACTTTCTTTTTTCTCTGCTCGGACAAGAAACGGGAGAGCAAAGACAAGTCTTCATCTTCAAGCGCAAACGAGAGAAGAAGTTTTTTCGGTACGCGTGAACTGTCCGCGTAATAACCGCACAGAAAAGCGCATACCGATGCGGAATCCACACATTCGTCGCAGGAGAAAAGCAGGTCGTTTTTCGCCGTCAGTTTTCCCTCTTGTACCGAAAGTATCGACATAACTCCGCATACGCCGTCATTATAAAGCGCAATAGCGTCAAAGTCTGCTTTTTCGTTTGTGACGATTTTCTGTTTGTCGGACAGTTTTCGCAATGCGAGAATACTGTCTCGGCATCTTGCCGCTTCTTCGAAAAATTCAAGTGCGGCGTGTGCTTTCATCTGTGTTTCAAGTTCGGCTATCGCCTCGCTTGTATTCCCCGAAAGCACCTTTTTTGCGGATTTGATAAGCGATGCGTATTCCGCTTCCGAGACCTCTCCCGTGCAGACGGCACAGCATCTGCCCATCTGACTGTATAGGCAGGGGCGCTCTTTTCCTATGTCACGCGGAAAAATTCTTTTGCAAGTGGGGAGACGGAATATCTTCTTCACCGCATCTGCGGCGGCGTAAGCGTCCGCCATACCCGTATAAGGGCCGAAAAATACTCCCTCGCCTTTTCTCTCGCGAGTGACGATAATTCGCGGAAATTCTTCGTCGGTTATCTTTATATACGGATAGGATTTAGCATCTTTGAGTTTTATGTTATATTTCGGCGTGTGCTTTTTTATCAACACGTTTTCGAGTGTAAGCGCTTCGATTTCCGTGTCGCAGAGAATATAGTCGAAGTCGCAGACGTGCGAGACCATTTTCACCGTCTTGTAGGAATGAGTGTTGCCGACAAAATAACTTGTCACACGGTTTTTCAGACACTTTGACTTTCCGACGTAGATGACTTCGCCGTTTTTGTCTTTCATCAGATACACACCCGAAGAAAGAGGCAGGCGGTTTGCCTTTTCGCGAAGAAGTATTATATTATCGTTCAAGGCGCGCCCTCCTTTTTTAGCCTTAAATAGAGAAAACGGACAGAAATGCCCGTTTTCTTCCGATGTTATGCAACTTAATCGTGCATCTCGACTTCAATAAAGTTTGCAAGTCCTGCGATTGCTTCCTTTTCATCCTCGCCGTCTGCGATAAGTGTAACGGACATTCCGCCGATAACACCAAGTGAAAGAACACCGAGCAAACTCTTCGCATTAACTCTTCTGTCGTCTTTTTCAACCCAGATAGATGAGCGGTACGTGTTTGCTTTCTGAATAAAGAAAGTGGCGGGTCTTGCGTGAAGACCGATGGTATTCTTTACGGTGACGTTTTGAGTAATCATAGTTTATACCTCATCAAGTTTTAATACTTTACAATAATAGTATAACAAAATAATTTATTAAAAGCAAGAGGAATTTTAATTTTTGGCGAAAATTTCAAAATATTTCAATATTGGTTATATATATTTCAAAGTTTCCGCGTCCGTTTTTTACCGAAAAGTGCATATTCGGGGCAAGATAAGTCACACCCGAAAGGAAAAATCCGCCCTCGGTTTTTGCCCCTACGCATACAATTTCGCCGTATATATCAAAAAGCGTTTTTGACGGCAATTCGAAAATCTCCCCGTTTTTTCCCACTTTGCGAATTTTCGCAGGTGCGGATTTGAGGCTTTCTTTTTTCAGTATGCCGAATTCTTCTCCGTGCGATGTTGAAAATTGCGTGTCCTCGCCGAAAAATAAAAGTGCGTCCTCGCTTTGCGCGTGTATTTCAAACGAGACGAGCGCTTTTGTTTCAAGAGAGGTTTCAAAAAACTTTTCTCGCAGAGTGTAGCGCGAGAAAAGACCGATAGCGAAAAACACAAGCGAGGCAATTATTACGTAGTCGAGAAAGGTGAGTTTCTTTTTCCTTTGCTTTCTTGTTTTTTCTGTTTGCTTCATTCTTGCGACCTGCCCACTTTGACACAGACTCCCTCGCCCGAAAAGTCGGGTAGGCGGAAGTATACGGTTTTTCCTTTATAGAGGTGATACGCGCCTATATTCGTTTTGCCGTCTTTTTCTTCGCCTTGCGAGGATATTACTATATAAATGTCGCTATATCCGTCTATTTTTGAGAGTGTCATTTCGTTTTTCTCTTGGTTGTAGGTTTCGGTTTTTGCTTCACGCAAGGTGACTTCTTCCACTCTGCCGAGAGGGAATTTTCCCACCGCGTCTGTCACGCTATCGCCCTCTTTTATATGAAGCGCTATATCGTTTCGTATGCAAGATACCCGTAGGGTATAAAAAATCGGCGCGCTCTCACTCTTTGCTACTATACTGCCGAAAAGTGAAAAGACCGCGCCGAGAATAAAGATAAATGCGAATTTTGAAAGAACTTTGTAATTGCGGCGGATTTGTGTATTCGCCATAATTACCTCACTTATTTTTTATAGGGTACGTCAACCGCTGCAAACGTGGAAATTCTCGCGTTTACGTAGTCGGTGTAGCGTTGTTCTTCCGTTGCTATTCTGTATGCCGCGTTGCATATACCGAGCACGAGCCAGAACAAAAGACACACGCGGTAGTTATACCATACGTAGTCGGTAAGTCCGTTTGTCAAGAGTGCGATAGCGGAAGCGAAAGCCGCAAGACACGCAGAGCGCACAGACGATTGATTTGCCGCAAACTCCATAGAATAGCAACTGCGGAATGTGTAGACAAGCACCAAAGAGAAGAGTATAAGTGCAAAAACGCCGACTTCAATGCCTATCTCCAAGAAGAGATTGTGCGAGTGGAGAGCCGCTTCCGCACCGACAGATGCGTATTTGAGATACACTGCCGAGAATGCCTCGTGACCGACACCGACACCGCCAAAGGCGTTGTCGAAAAACATAGAAAGCGAGTCGCGCCATACGGTGAGACGGTAGGCGACGGACGAGTCGACCTCGTCACCGAGGAACGAAAAGATTGACGCTATTCTGTGCCATACCGATTCCGGCGCGAAAAGCAGAAGATTCGGAATTCCTGCAAACACTGCGACGACGAATTTCGGCGAGCGGCGGAAAACGAAGGCGCAAAGCATAAGAAGTGACACCGCGCATCCTACCCACGCTCCGCGGGACCAAGTAAACACAAGCGCCGCCATAAGAGCGACAAGAGCAATTGCGCGGTAGAATGTGGTCATAATACGCTTTTCGCGTTCAAACAGATAAACGATGGCAAAGGGAATGACGGGGAGAAGAGAAGAAGCGAGCACGTTAGGATTGTCGAAAGTCGCGCTTATTCTTCCCGAAATGTACGCATAGGCATCTGCATCGAGCCAATCCGCAGTGACGTAACCGCCGAATTGTTGGAAAATTCCGAGAAGGGAAATGATAAGTCCCGAAATGAGAAGCGAGCGTATTATCGTGTCGAGAATTCTCTTGTTTGTCAAAAGGTTACTTGCAAGGAAGTAGACGGAAATTATAGTGAAATAAACGAGTGCGCTTTCCGACGAGGAGGAACTTTCCGAAAAGGGAAAAAGTCCGCCGGCAAGATAAAACATAGAGAACAAAAGCACGAAAAGGTCGCAGGGGCGGAAGCGGAAACTGCGTTTTCCCATTGCAAGTTTGCGAATGTAGGAAATATAGGAAAGGATAATGAGCGCGCAGGAGATAACCGTCGGGTGCTCGAAAATTACCATAAACGGCAACAAGAACACGGTAACGGCGAGTCCGAATTCGGGCGCGGTCATTACGAGAGCGCAGAATACCGCAAGTAATAGTATTACCCAAAGGGTAACGGGCGATACGAAAAATCCCAAAATGCCGAGCACCGAGCCGAGAATAATAGCGAGCAGTATTCTGGGCGGAAGGACTTTCGTTTCACCGCTTCGGCGAAGACCGAAGAAGTCGAAAATGATATTGCCTATAATGAAAGTCTTTTCAATGACGAAAAGAAACGAATGCTTTGACAAAAGCAAGGGGATTGAGACGGCGATAGAAAATATAGCCGCCGCGAGTGCAGTCCAGTCGGTCTCGTATGCTATCGGCACGTACGCGGACACGAAATACGAAAGAAGCGAGAAAAGACCGAAGATAATGAGCACGATGCCGTAGAATTTCGCCTCGCAGAAACGAAGGAAATTGACAGCGGCAGTTATCTTTTTCGTGACTGTGTTGTCATAGAGAAAGTCTGAAATCTTCGTGCCGAATCTCTCTGCGCGCGTTATTTTCTGTTTTGCTTCTACTGTGCGAGAGGTGTATCTTTCACCGTCGTCAAGGAAAAATCTGCCTATAGCGGTTGAGCGGCGGCGGTTGAGGGCTTTTTCTTTTCTTTCTTCTTTTTTCGCCCTCGACTTGCGTATTTTTTCAACGATGTAGTGGCGTTGTTTTATACGTTGTTTCTCGCTTGACGCATTGACGGAAACCGCAACACGCGAAAGCATACCCGAGCGGTTGTGCTTCAGGTCGTCTACCGTTCTTGCCGCGGTTTTCTTCTTCTGCGGATGCGCCTGACGGTAGGCTTTTTGTTCTTCGAGCGCCTTTAGTCTTTCTTGTCTTCTTCTTTCTATTTCCTCGGGGCTCGGTTTTTTCATATTAACCGTAATATCGCCCTCGCGGTCATAGTTTGCGTAGCCGCGAGAGGGAGACTGTTGCTTTTCCTGCGAGTGAGGGGGTGTGCGCGTGGGTTTTTTCGTTGATGCGCGAGTGTGGGGGTCTGTGTGAGACGTTTTTTCCGTATCTTTTACGGTAGTCATTTTATTTTCACTCACTTGCCGTTTCCTCCTTTCGCCTTCTTCTTTGCTTTTTTACTTTCGGCGGATGTGCGCGTAAGTATTCTTCAAGCATTTCGGGGCGGCGTTCTGCGGTTATCTTCATTGATTCTTCGAGCCGCCATTTTTCAATATTGCCGTGATGTCCCGAAATAAGAACCTCGGGAATTTTCACGCCGTGGAATTCATACGGTCTTGTGTATTGCGGATGCTCGAGAAGTCCACCCGCTATGCTCTCGCGTTCATAACATTCGGGGGAAGAAAGCACGCCGTCAATAAGGCGGGATACGCTATCGACAAGAATGCACGCAGGCAATTCTCCGCCTGTCAGTACGTAGTCGCCGATAGAGATTTCTTCGTCTATTATCTCGTCTATAATTCTCTGGTCAACGCCCTCGTAGTGACCGCAGAGAATGATTATATTGTCGTATTCTTTGAGTTCTTCTGCTTTTTTCTGCGTGAGGACTTGCCCTTTCGGTGACATATACACCGTATGTACGGACTTGTATTTGTCGCCGTTTTTCTCTTTTATCGCCGCGTAGCAGTTGTAGATGGGCGGCGCTGCCATAACCATTCCCATACCGCCGCCGTAGGGCGTATCGTCAACGTTTCTGTGCTTGTTTTCCGAATAGTCGCGGATATTGTGGCATTCCGCTTCTATTATCCCTGCCTTTATCGCCCTGCCGATAACGCTCTCGTAAAGGACGGTAGAGACCATTTCGGGAAACAAGGTCATAATATCAAACTTCATCGAAAAATCCCGATATCGGACGAATGAAAATTCCCTTGTCCGTATCTACCTCCTTGACAAATTCAGGAATTGCGGGGAAAAGTACGTCGCCTTTTTCCGTGTGTATTGTGTAAAGGGGCGTTTTTCTGCTCATATCTGCATCTGTGAGTGTGCCGTAGCACTTTTTTGTATCTATATCGTAGACGGGAAGACCTATTATATCCGCAATGAAGAAGTCGCCTTCCTTTGTCGGAATATCGTCACGGTTTGCGTATACGGTCTTGCCCTTGTAAAGACGCGCGGTGTCAAGGTCGTCAACGCCTTCAAGGGAGATGAGCACGACAGAGGCGGCAACGGAAGAATTTTTCACTTTCATTTCCTTGTACGTACCGTCTTTTCCCAAGAGATAAATGCGGCGAAGCGATGCCGCAACCTTTAGAGAGTCGCACCAACTTTCAAGTTTCATCACGCCGCGCACGCCGTGCGTATTTATGAGTTTTCCACATTCAAGATACTGATTTTTCATATATAAAACCCCTTTCGTTGAGGTATGCCGAATTTGCATATAGACTTTAATGTTTATATAATATTTATACCGATACGGAGTTATTTTACCACAAAAGAGAAATTATGTCAAGGGCAAGTGCCAACCGCCGTTGGCGGAGTGAACGGTTGGCAGTGGACAGTGAACGGTTGGCAGAGGACAGTGAACGGTTGGTAGTGGGCAGTTGCTAATAAACTAACTACTCTGTTCGCCTGCCGCTAATCTGACTACTACTCACTTTGACGGAAACCTTTTTATCACCGTTTCGTAGGTTTGTTCGTACCGACGAGCCATAAGACTAGGGGAAAATTCCTTTTCGTAGCGGAGTTTTGCCTTGTTTCCGAGAGTTTTTCGCAGGTCGCAGTTGAGACATAGCGAAAAAAGAACGCTTGCAAGAGAGTTTGCGCTTCCGTTTTTAAAGAGCATTCCTGCGCCGTCTTTTACCATATAGGAGTTGCCCGGAATATCCGAAACCGCGACGGGAATAGAAAGCGACATCATCTCGGATAGGGCGAGGGGGGTGGTTTCCGAGCCGCGAGAGGCGAGCACACCGACGTCGAAAATGTTCATAAAATCCCCTGCGTTTTCTCTGTGACCGCAGAAAATCACCTCGCGGGAAAGTCCGAGCGAGAAAGCAAGTTCGCGAAGGCTCTTTTGTAAACTTCCGTCACCCACGATAAGAAGACGGAAATGGGGAAAATTCTCTTTGAGAATTGCCGCGGAAGAAAGAAAAATATCGAAGCCTTTTACACTCTCCAAACGCCCGACAGAGCCTATAACTACAGTATTTTCGGGTATGCCGAGCGAGGTCTTTTACTGTAACTTTTGGTTTGCATCAAGTACGCGCACAGGCATTGCCCCATTCAGTGTAAATATGCGGATTTCTATTGGAATTTAGGAGATAGAC
>JAZOLR010000166.1:0-2511 GCA_045653255.1 Eubacteriales bacterium
CTTCAAAATTGAATATTGCGTGTTTTCTCGTGAGATAAACGCTTATAATTCCGCCCTTGTCGGAAATAATCTTCATAAGTTCGTTTAAAGCGTGTCCCGGTATAATGAAATTGAATTCCGCTTTATCTTTCTTTGTAAGGTCTTTTATGTCGCATACCGCCTTACATTTCGAAAGTGTGTAAGAGTCGCAGGAAACAACTTCCATTTCATTACCGTTTATCATAAAGTAAGCACCGCAGAGCATAATGCGTGTATCTTGCTCTGCAACGGAGTGAATAACTTTACCTATCATCTTTTTGAGTTGGTAGGATTCTATATCAAATCCCTTTTCACCCGAAAGTTCAGGAATGCTCGGGAAGTCGCTTCCCTTCAATGCAAAGAGTGAAAAACTGCTCTTTCCGCTTGAAATAACTACGGTGAACTTTTCGTCAACCGTAAGGTTTACTATTTCTTCGGGCATAAGTTTCACTATCTGCTGAAGTCTCTGCGCGTTGATTATATAACTACCCTCTACGAGTACGCGCTCCGCCTGCATATATGCAACGACGCCTTTTTTCATATCGTAGGTTGTGAGTTTTATCATATTTGTTTCTTTTTTCGCTTCGATAAGAACGCCTTCAATTGCTTTTATCGTCTCTTTGTTCGAAATGCTTCCCATTGCGGGATAAAGTCTTTCAAGAAATTCGTCTTTGCGGAACGTGATGTTCATAGTCGCTCTCCTTAAGATAAAGAAAATAGTTAAATAAATATAGTAGTATTAGTAGGGGGTGTTGAAAATGTAAAAAACTCTCAAAATAAGCACTGTGCTTTGTTTTTTTCGTTATTTACGGCATTGAAAAGGGGTAAAACAAGTAAATAAATGAATGTTTGTAAGTTTTTTACATAATTTCAACAACGCTATGTTTAAAAGTTTTAACTCGTTTTCTTTGTGTTTTCATTTATTTTTCAACGAGTTTTAATTGAGTTTTTAACGGGTTTTCAATACTCGTTTTTTAAAAAATCAAATTACGATCTTACCGAGTTTATAATTTCTTCTATCTCGTATTCGGTGTCTTTTTTCTCTCTCATATCCGTTTCCACCTTTTTAATAGATGAAATAGCGGTCGCGTAATTTCTGATGAATATACCGGCAACCTGTGTGAGAGGGAGGTCGGTAAGAGTTCTTATTATGTATATTGCTACGTGACGTGCGTTTGCTATCGCTTCGTTACGCTTCGTTCCTTTTATGTCTTCTATTGACACGTTGTATTTTTCCGATACCGCACGAAGAATTTTATTAACGGTATCGCCGACAGAAATAGGACCTGCCAAAAAGTCCGAGATAGTTCTCTTGCACATATCAAGAGTAATAGGAGTTGCGGTAAGTACCGAAATAGCGCCTATCTTTTTGAGTGCGCCTTCAATCTGACGGACGTTGTTTTGAAGTTTTTCCGCAAGCATATTTACAATATCGGGTGTGAGACTGATATTGAGTTGTTCCGCTTTTTTCATAATGATAGCGGTGCGGAGTTCAAAACTCGGCGGTTGTATATCCGCCATAAGTCCCCATTCAAAGCGAGTGCGTATTCTTTCTTCAAGCGTACGCATTTCTTTCGGCGGACGGTCTGACGTGAGAATTATCTGCTTTCCCGCTTCGTAAAGAGTTGAGAATGTATGGAAGAATTCTTCCTGCGTCGATTCTCTGCCCGCTATAAACTGTACGTCGTCTATCAAAAGTACGTCTGCAGAGCGGTATTTTTCACGGAATGAAAGAGTTGTACCGTTTGCAATAGCGTAGACGAGTTCGTTTGTAAATTCTTCGCCCTTTTTATATATAATCTTTACGTTGGGGTTATGTTTCTTAATTGAGTTTGTTACCGCGTAGAGAAGATGAGTTTTTCCGAGTCCGCTCGGTCCCCAGATAAAGAGGGGGTTGTAATCTTCATCGGCGAAAGTGGCAACTGCCTGACATGCGGCGTGCGCGAGTTTGTTAGTTTCGCCTACGATGAAGTTTTCGAAAGTGTAGTCCTCAATTATCATATTACTTTCGATAGCCTGCGCTATATCAAGTTCTTCATCGTCTTCAAGGTCGTATACGGGCTCGTAGGGTTTTTTCTCTTCTATTTCTTTTCCTGTGGTAATGGGTTTCATTCTTACAGGGGTTTCGCTGTTTTCGGGCGCGATAGTTATGACCTTTATTTTGAGCGGAAAACCTATAATTTCCGTCAAACTCTTCTTTATCGTCTCTGCGTATCTCTCTTCTATAATTCCGCGCTTGAAATCGTTTGCTATCGAAAATACCGCTTCTTCATTCGTGAGTTCTTCCAATTTTAAATCGCGAAACCATACGGAAAAGATAGTGGAAGAAACGTTTTGTTCTATGTTACCCAAAACGGCTTCGCAAACTTGAGTTAAAGAATCCATTTTATCCTCCTTTATGTAAATAATTCTTTACAAAATGACTACACACGCTCAAAAAGAGGAAATGTAATCAAAAGTTATAAGTACAGTTGATATAATTATATCACAAAT
>JAZOLR010000167.1:0-7669 GCA_045653255.1 Eubacteriales bacterium
CGCTTGAAGAACTCACAGACGAATATCTCAAGAAGTACGGCTACGACGACGTAGCACTTACTACGGTTCTTCATCAGTGGATGGCCGGTTTCCCTGCAGACGAGCCTATGGCATTTGGCGTTATCTCATTCGGTAGCCTTATAGCCGCGCTTTCAAAAGCGACGAAAGTTATAGTAAAGTCACCTCACGAAGCAGTTGGTATTCCTACAATGGAAGCAAACGCAGAAGGTCTTCGTTGCACAAAACAGGTTGTAAATATGCTTGCAGACCAAGACTTCAAGAACAACAACCTCGAACTTGAAAAGGAAATAATCAGAAAAGAAACACGCGCAATAGTCGACAAGTGCTTTGAACTTGGCGGCGGCGACATCGCTCTCGGTGTATGCCGCGGAGTTGAAGCAGGTGTTCTCGACGTTCCTTTCGCACCCTGCCGCGCAAACGCAGGTCTTATGCTTCCTTGCCGTGACAACAACGGCGCAGTTCGTATTCTTGAAAAAGGAAATCTTCCTTTCTCGCAGGAACTTATCGACTTCCACCGCGAAAAGATTGAAGAACGCGCAAACGCAGAAAAGCGCAAGACGTCTTTCCAGATGGTAATCGACGACGTTTACGCGATAGGTAAGGGCAGACTCGTCGGCAGACCGAGATATTGATTTCTTTCGTAACTTTAACAGTAAGTAAATTTAGGAGATAACTAAAATGAAGATTATAGACGTTGTATGTTCAGGTGGCCGTACAGGCTTCTACTTCGATGACCAACGCGCAATAAAGCGCGGTGCAGGACACGACGGCGTGTTCTACGTAGGCGAACCCGTGACAGAAGGATTTCGCGCAGTACGTCAGGCAGGCGAATCTATTTCCGTTATGATTGTTTTGGAAGACGGTCAGATTGCATTCGGTGATTGCGCCGCAGTTCAGTATTCAGGCGCAGGCGGAAGAGACCCCCTCTTCCTTGCAGAAGACTTCATTCCCGTGATAGATAAGTACATAAAACCCGAACTCGTTGGAAAAGAGGCAGACGATTTTCGCGGACTTTGCAAAATGATGGAAGCGATTCAGATAGAGGGCAAGCGTCTTCACACCGCAATCCGTTACGGTGTATCTCAGGCAATTCTCGACGCAGTTGCAAAGGCAACGGGAAGAATGATGTGCGAAGTTGTTGCAGACGAATACGGCTGCGAAGTTTCCGAAACTCCCATTCCGATATTCACACAGTCGGGTGACGACCGTTACGACAACGCAGACAAAATGATAATCAAGGGCGCGCAGGTTTTGCCTCACGCACTTATCAACAACGTAGACACGAAACTCGGAAGAAACGGTGAAAAACTCGCAGAGTACGTTGCTTGGCTTCGCGACCGCATACTCGCAAACCGCGCAAGCGAAGACTACAACCCCGTAATGCACATGGACGTATACGGCACGATAGGCGCTGCATTCGGTAACAACAACTACAAAGAAATGGCAGACTACATAGAAAAACTCGGCGAGATTGCGAAACCCTTCCATCTCCGCATCGAAGGTCCTATGGACTGCGACTGCGACCGTGAGACTCAACTTGAGGCTCTTGCCGCACTCACGAAAGAACTTGACGACCGCAAGATAGACGTTGAACTCGTTGCAGATGAGTGGTGCAACACTCTCGAAGACATCAAACTCTTCGCAGACAACAAGGCAGGTCACATGGTACAGATAAAGACCCCCGACCTCGGCGGTATCAACAACACAATAGAAGCAGTTCTTTACTGTAAAGAAAAGGGCATCGGCGCATATCAGGGCGGTACTTGCAACGAGACAGACCGTTCCGCACAGGTTTGCGTGCATTGCGCAATGGCTACAAAGCCCTCGCAGATACTTGCAAAACCCGGCATGGGCGTTGACGAAGGCTTTATGATAGTATACAACGAAATGAACCGTATACTTGCGATGAAGAAGGCAAAGAAGTCCGCAGAAAAGTAATATCGGCTTCGTATTTTGGCGAGACCGTATAAAAAGCAACCGAGTTAGCGTAGCACCTTAAGGACACTACGCTAAAACGGTTGCTTTTTTTCTACACTTGTTGCAAAATATATCACGATATGATATACTAACTACAAGAAAATCTAAAAACAAAATCGGAGAAAAAATGAAATACATACTTGTGACGGGTGCATACGGCGGAATGGGCAGAGCGGCGGTGAAAGCCTTTGCGACAGACGGTTTTACCGTTTTTGCACTTGACAAAACCGTAGAAGAAGCAAAAGAAAATATAATCCCGATAGAAGCGGATATAACGAAAGAGGAGAGTATAACCCTCGCTATGCAAAAGGTGAAAGAATATACCGAGAACCTTTTCGCCATTATTCATTTCGCAGGGATATACAACCTTGACTCGCTTGTGGAAATGGATACGGAAAGTCTTTACCGCATTTTCAACGTCAACTTCTTTGGCGCGTGCCTTGTGAACAAAATATTTTTGCCGCTTTTGTCTTGCGGCAGCAGAATTGTCATAACGACAAGCGAACTTGCGCCCCTTGACCCTTTGCCGTTTACGGGTATTTATGCCGTTACGAAGTCGGCACTTGACAAGTATGCCTTTTCGCTTCGTATGGAATTGCAGTTGCTCGGAATATACGTTTCTACCTTGCGTGCAGGCGCGGTAAATACGGGAATGCTTGGCGTATCGACAAGTGCGCTTGACCGCTTCTGTGAGAATACGAAACTCTATTCCTGCAACGCAAAGCGTTTTAAAAATATCGTTGAGCGCGTTGAGGCAAGATGCGTACCGCCCGAAAAAATAGCGAAGAAAACGCAGAAGATACTGAAAAAGAAATCCCCTGCATTTTCATACGCAGTAAACCGCAATCCGCTTTTGTTGCTTCTTAATGCTTTGCCAAAGAGATTGCAACTGTTTGCTATCAAACTCGTGCTTAAATGAAAGAGAGTGAAATAATGCAAAACGAAAAAGAAATGCTCGGATTAGAGCCGATAGGAAAACTTTTATTCCGACTTGCGTTGCCTACCGTGGTCGCACAGCTGATAAATATGCTATATAACGTAGTGGACCGCATATACATAGGTCACATAGCGGAAGAGGGCGACCTTGCCTTGACGGGGGTTGGACTTTGTATGCCTATCATTATGATAGTGTCTGCGTTTGCCGCTTTTGTGAGTTCGGGCGGCGCACCGAGGGCGTCTATCTTTATGGGCAAAAGGGATATAGAAAGCGCAGAAAAAACGCTCGGCGGTTGCTTTGGATTGCAGATAGTCATATCGCTTTTGTTGACGGCTTTGCTTTGTATATGGAATAAAGACCTGCTCCTTTTGTTCGGTGCGAGCGAGAACACGTTAGACCATGCGCTGAGTTATATGAATATATACGCACTCGGAACTGTATTCGTTCAACTGACACTCGGTATGAATGCGTTTGTCTCTGCGCAAGGGTTTACGAAAATTTCTATGACGTCGGTGCTTATAGGCGCGCTTGCCAATATTGCCTTAGATCCTCTGTTTATATACGCTTTTAATTTAGGTGTGCGCGGTGCGGCTATAGCAACGGTTATCTCACAGACTTGCTCTTGCGTTTGGATTTTATCCTTCCTTTGCGGAAAGAAAACGCTTTTGCATCTTAGGAAGGAAAATATAAAATTCACACGGAAAATAATTCTGCCTTGTCTTGCGCTCGGCTCTGCTACCTTTATAATGCAGGCGAGTGAAAGCGTTATTTCAGCTTGCTTTAATTCCTCGCTTTACGGCTACGGCGGGGATTTGGCGGTCGGCGCAATGACGATACTTTCAAGCGTTATGCAGTTTGCGATGCTTCCGCTTTTGGGAATAGCGCAAGGGGCGCAGCCGATTTTGAGCTACAACTACGGAGCGAAAAACAAGCAAAGAGTAAAAAAGACGTTCAAGCTTTTGCTTGCGTGCTGTCTTTTGTATTCGGCAACTCTTTTTACCTTCATTATGATATTTCCACGCGCATTTGCGGCAATCTTTACACCCGATGCGCAGCTTCTCGACTTTACTGCAAGCGTGATGCGAGTATATTTCGGAGGACTTGCAATCTTCGGCGTGCAGACTGCGTGCCAGATGACCTTCGTATCTCTCGGAAATGCGCCGTCTTCCGTCTTGGTTGCGGTGGTGAGAAAATTCGTTCTTTTGTTGCCGCTTATGTATATTGTCCCGAAATTCTTTGAGAACAAAGCCCTCGGCGTTTATACGGCAGAACCTATCGCCGACATAATAGCGGTAACCTTTACCTCTATACTTTTTGCTTATCAGTTCAAAAAAGCAATGAGTAAAATTGAATAACAAAAAAGTCAGTCCCGTATAGGACTGACTTTTTTGCAGGTTGTTTTATTCTTCATCAGACCAAACCGCGACGGGTTTGTCTTTATACTTCTTTTTGAAAATTCTTCTTCTGAATAGATATACAGTATAGCCTATCCAAAGCAAAAAGAAGATAGCGAATGCAATTATCGCGTTTGAAAACGACTTGCAAGCAAAGTTGAGAAGAAGCAAAAGCGGTGCTATCATTATCATAGCGGGGAAGTTTGAGAGAATATACAAACTTGACGTAGGCGTTCTCAAAGAGGGGTCAACTTCTTTCATAAGTATCATACCGTTTGACGCAGTGCCCGTGAGTGTGCCGAAGCACATAAGGAAGAATTCGTGTTCAAATCCGCGAAAACACTCTTTCGCTACAAGTCTAATGTAAATATAAGTTATTATCGCGCCGATAATACTGAGTATCACTATCGGGATAATGTAGTTTTTTATATCGTTAATTTCAATTGCGGTAACGCCTGCAACTATCATAAGGTCAAAAGCGAAGCCTGAAATTCTGTCCATTTGGTAGTTGTTGATGTATTGACGGTTCATGAGTTTGCTGCGGTGCAAGTGCTTGACGATATACTTGATAAGCATAGCGGCAAGAGATGCCCAAAGGAAGTTGAATCCCCACGCAATACTGTTTGTGAAGTCGGAGATAACACCGAGCAAGCACATAAACGCAAACGCGATAGCGTAAGCAAGAGCGACAAACCCTGCCTGTAAAGTGAATTTGTCAACAGACTCGTTGTCGGGAATTTCAGAGACGGTCAAGTTGGCGTCGGCTTCTGCTTTGGTTACGGGCTTCGGTGTGCGAATTTGGAGTGTTCCGCGTCTTTTGTAAATGTTTATATACAAAACGCCAAACACCGATGCGACAACGAAACCGATAGAAGCAAGTGAAAGACCGAAACTTCCGTTTCCTGCAAACTGCGTTGCTGGAGTGTTAGTGAAGTTTATATCCCAACTGAGCGCGTTTCCGGGTCCTTGTCCGAATGACAAAGGAAGGATAAGTCCGCAGATATAGGAAATTACCTTTCCGCCATTGCGCGTCAAAAGGAAAAGCAGAATAGTTATACCAAGACCGAAAAATGCCTGAAGCATATACGTGCCGCCCTGCAAAGCACCGAATTCGACAACTTGAGAGCGCGTTGTCTTGTGCGTGCTCTTCTCGGTTTTAAGCGACATAGCGGCGAAACCGATAGCGAGACAGTGATACGTTATAACCTGCATAAGTCGGTTGTCTACTAAAGAGAAATTAAGAAAATTCTTGCATACAATGTTAACAGCGAGCAAAAGACCGCCACCGAGAAGTGCCGACGGTACAAGTCCGTTTCTGAAAAGCGGAATCTTTCGGCGCAGAGTGTTACCGAGCATCAAAAACAGAAGCAAAAGCCCGAATTGCACGATGAACGCCCACACAGCGCCATAGTTTGCAAGTGTAAAGTCCCAGTTTAATCCTTTTTCCATCATAGTTTTTCCTCGTTCTTTTGTTTGCCTTGCGGCGATTTTTGCGAATTCATAAATTCAACAAATGGTTGCGCTAACGGAATAATTATACCACTCAAGTTGGATTTTGTCAACTTTTGGTGATGATTTTCGTGCAGAGAAAATTTCAAGCGAATCTCTCGTTTTGGTGTTTTTATTTGTGAATTAAATTTCAAGAATTTCAGAAAAACCGTAGATATAAAAATCCGTCGCTTCTTTGATTTCTTCTATATAATTGTCTGATGACGCATCGTAAACTCCGCACGTGTGCATTCCTGCCGCGCGTGCCGTCTTGTTTGCACCGAGATTGTCGTCAAAGAATAAGACTTCGCCGACAGATACACCCATTCTCTTTGCCGCCATCTTGTAGATTTCGGGGTCTGACTTCGTCGTGTTGAAATCGTCGCAGGACCACACGTTAGAGAATAGGCCGTATATGCCGTTTCTCTTGAGGCAAACGTCAAGTAAACTGTGCGGACTTGCCGTCAAAACGTTGAGGCTCACACCTTGCTCTTTGAGTTTTTGTAAAGTAGACTTTACATTTTCTTTTGCTTTTATATTATGCGTGTATTCTTCTTCTGCGTATGCGTTCATCTGCGCGACTAATTCTTTTTCGGGTTTGTCAAGTCCGAGTTTGATGAAATGCTTTGCCGTGCCGCCGTAGCCGAGTGGGGTAATGACCTTCACAATATCGCTTTCGTAGGGGATATTGTTTTCGTCAAGTATTCGTAACATAACAGACGCAAAAGTCGGCATAGAATCGACGAGCGTGCCGTCAAAGTCAAATAACAAGGTTTTGAATTTCATTTTTGAAAACTCCGCTTTATTACTGAATTTTAAAATCTTATACGTAATTTTACCTTTTTATAATACCATATAGCAAAAGAAAAATCAATTGTTGTAAAGAAAAAACATACGCCAAAATTAAAAATATCCCCCGACAAACGCAAGGAAAAATGTCTGTCGGGGGGATTTTATATGCCGTAAGTTCCACTTATCGGGTCTTTGAAAATGTTGATTTCGGGCGTGACAAAGGTAAATAAGACAAAGAGTAAAGCAACGAAGCATAAGAAAACAATTGAACCTTTATTTTTTTTGCAACACAGAGTGCCTTTTTGAAAAAGCCGAGTTTCATAGACGTATTCAATAGCGGCGCAGACGAAAAATATAGTGATGTTTACCCAGTCGGGAGACTTTCCTATAACGCCGTTGTAGGTGTAAAAAATTATAGGAATCAAAAAAATTCCGAGAAGTATTCCTCGTTTTTTGATGCACAGGAAGTTTTCTTTTTCGCGGAAAAAGAAACTCTCGAAAATAGCATAGATAAAAGTAGGGAAAAAGAGCAGTTTCATGTGCTCCCACGTGGATTCGTTCACACCCGAAAACGGAGCGACCAATACCGAATCCGTCCATTCGTATAGAAAATGCAGTAGCGTGCCGACCAATGACGTTACCGCAAAGCCCATCAGTTGCCAAAGTCCGATCGATCGTTTCATAATCCCACCCGTAAAAGATTTTATAGAATAGTATATTCGAAAAAGGTTCCAGATATACGTGGACAAGCATTGACTTTTTGGGGGAATTTTGTTATAATGAAACTGAAAAAATATGTTTGATAAGGGTGTGGATCCGTAATGACCAACCAAGAAATTTTGAAGATGGCCATGGTGCAATCCGCTATCGACCTTTGCGCCGAGCCTGCGGATTTTGAGAAAAGCGAGAACGTAATCGTCACGTCGTGCGAGAACGAGGGTGCAAGGCGGTATTTGCAGTTGCCGTTTTCCTGTCAGCTCGTGTCATACGGTAATAACGTGGTGTCATCGGTGTCGCCCGAATTCCGTGAGATTGCCGAAAATTATATAAACAAATATCC
>JAZOLR010000168.1:0-2798 GCA_045653255.1 Eubacteriales bacterium
GCAATTTCTTCGTGAAGAATTCGTGCATTGCGTACGCCTTTTATATTCTCTATATCGTTGAGTATGGACTGGGGTATATCGTGCGGAAACTCTATAGAGAACTCCGACGAGAATGCGGTTTTCGTCGCAACGCTTCCGCTATACAATTCGACCGCGTAAGATGCGGACACGAATGCAGACGATAAAATTACAGAGAAGAGCAAAAGACCTATAAGTCTGCGCCTAAATCTGAAAAGCGAAACAAGTTCATATCCGAGAGGGAATGAATGCCGTCTCATATTCACAGAGCGAAACGGCGCGCGTACAAGGTTTGAGTTGTCTTCCGAAGTAATAAGCGAAACCGCCTCGCTTCGCGATGCCTCTTTTATCGGGAAATATACAGCGACCGTGATAGCCGCAAGTGCAAACGGTATTGAGGCGAAAAGTGTAGAAAACTCAAACGAGAAAACTCTGTATTCGTTTGGCAGTATAACAGACGAGAAAATCCAAGCCGCAATAGATGCAGGTATAATCATAAACGCGCAACACACGAACATTTCAAGAAGTGAAGTGCCCGACAGACGTTTCATATCCGCGCCGAAAGATGCGTAAACACCGTAGATAAAACGCTTATTGTTTACTCTTGTGCGGTAGAAAAACAAAAGGATAACGGAAAATACAGCGGCGGTGCAGAGAAGTAAAAACGCCTCACGCCACGCATATTCTTTTTTGAGTGCTTCAAGTTCAAAGAGCGGTGAGGTTTTGATTTGAACGTGCTTTCCGTTTTTCTCGCTGAAAAGTACGCTCTTGTAATTTTCTTCAAATACCGCGAGGTTTTCTTTTAACGAGTCGTCATACGAGAGTTTTTCCGTGAAGTTGTAGGACTTGTTTCCCGTGAGTAGCCGCAGATACATATCGTAGGTCTTCGTGCCGCTTTCAACAGAGTAGTGTCGCACCGTGCGTACAGGCTCATACACCATATCGTTTGTAAAAACGGAGTATTTTTGACTGTATATTACGTTCATTCCCACTTCGTCAAGTCCTGTGACAAGTACGTGATAGTCATAGATTTCTTCGGCAAGTGCTTTTTCCGATGCGTAAGAACTTCTCACGGTGGAAGAAACGGTTACAAGCGAGAAAATCATCGCAAAAATGCATACGAAAAAGGGCATATATTCCCACACGGAATGAACGACCGTGTGATATGCCTGCTTCAGTTTTTTTGCATATATGTCTTTTATCTTATCAAACATAGGTGTCCTCGCTTGAAAAATTCTTTTGCGTATATATTACTACAATTATATGTATATTTTATGAACGTGAAAAATAAAGTAAATTGCCGTTAAATTGTTGACATCACGCGCGTGTTTATGGTAAAATGAAACGAATTATTATTTACTTGAAAGGAAACGGCTATGCTGTCGAAAAATTCGGAATACGAAATAGAGATAAAAGACTTGAATAATCTCGGTTTCGGTGTCGGTCGCGTTGACGGTACGGTTGTTTTCGTTTCTGGCGCGGTAGACGGCGATACCGTGAAAGCGCATATAATCTACGTGGGAAAAGACTACGCAGTAGCGAAAGTGAAAGAGATAATAAAAGAGTCGCCATATAGAATGCAAACGCAGTTTTGCGAGAGCGCATCTTGCGGCGGTTGTGCATACAGATGCGTCAGTTACGAGCACGAGCGCGCGCTCAAACGCGATAGCGTGTATCAGTCGTTTCGCAAAGCAGGATTGCCCTTTGCATTTATTTATGAACTTGACGGCGGAAAGGGTATAACGCATTATAGAAACAAGGCGCAATACCCCGTATCGAATACGAAAGACGGAAAGTGCATAGCGGGTTTTTACGCGCCGAAAAGCCACCGCGTAATAGAGGCGTCAGACTGTCCTTTGCAGGACGAAAAGTTCTCGCCTATAGTGAAGTTTCTCACTTCGTTTTTTGACGAATACGGAATAAAAGCATACGACGAAGAGACGAAAAAGGGAATTGTTCGCCATATATATCTTCGCGCATCGAGTGAGGGCGAATGTATGCTTACCCTCGTTATAAACGGCGAAAAATTGCCAAACGAAGATATACTTGCAGAAAAACTGAAAAAAGAATTCCCCGAATTGACTTCGTTTTTGATAAACGTAAATAAAAAAGACACGAACGTTATATGCGGTGAGCATTACCGCCTTGTCTACGGAAAAGGCTATATTGAAGACAGCGTATGCGGTGTGCGCCTTAAAATAAAACCCGAGGCGTTTTATCAGATAAACCACGAAGTAGCGGAAAAAATATACGAAAAAGCAAGAACTCTCGCCGAATTTCGCGGTGACGAGTGCCTTTTAGACCTCTATTGCGGTACGGGAAGTATCGGTCTTACGATGGCGCGCTCTGTGCGTGAACTCGTCGGTGTCGAGGTTGTGCCCGAAGCGATAGAGTGTGCGCGTGAAAACGCAAAGGCAAACGGTATCGAAAACGCATTTTTCTTCTGCGCCGACGCAGGAGAAACCGAAAATATAATAGAAAAAGCGGAAAAACTCGCAAAAAGAAAAATAACCCCCGACGTCACCGTGCTTGACCCCCCGCGAAAAGGTTGTTCTCTTGAACTTTTAGAGTTCCTTTCCCGCATTGAGTGTGAAAAAATAGTCTACATTTCCTGCAACCCCGACACCCTCGCCCGCGATGCGAAAATCCTCTGCGACAAAGGCTACGATATGGGCGAAGTATACATCTACGATATGTTCCCTCGCACAGGCCACGTCGAAAGCGTCGTTTGTTTTAGACGGAAGAAATAATATAACGCCTTGCGGAGTGTGATGATATGG
>JAZOLR010000169.1:0-2617 GCA_045653255.1 Eubacteriales bacterium
TTTCTATGATATATTATACAATATACATTCACGCATTTCAATAAGAAAAAAGATAATTTTTTGCAAAATTATTTAATTTTGGATACTTTTCTCTGAAAAAATTGAAAAAATGAAAAAATGAAAAAACAGAAAAGGAAACGGTATGATAATACGCAAGGAATTGCCTGTTAAAAAAAGAATAGAAATTTCCTCTCTTTACACCGCGTTTGAACAACGTATGGACAAAAATTTTTATTTTGCCGGCGAATCTCACGTTTTTTGGGAAATGGTGTGTGTGCTTGAAGGAAACGTAGGCATCACAGCAGACGATGACGTATACTCGCTTTGCGCAGGGCAAATGATATTGCATAAACCGATGGAATTCCATCGCCTTTGGGCAAGCGGAGGTACAGAGCCCGTTGTTTGTATTTTCTCTTTTTCCGCTTCAAATATGCCCACACTCAACGGCAGAGTTTATAAAATGAGCGCAAACGACCAAGTAAGAGTGAAAAAATTGAACGATAACATTCACGAGCATTACGAAATGGACTGTGCATCGAGCGGTGTAAGTATGTTCTTTTTGGGCATAAAAGAAAATTGTGAAGAAAAAGCATATTCCGACGTCTGCTATCTTGAATACTTGATACTGAAAATGACCTCTCGCGGCGCAGGCGATGCCGTTTCCGACGGCTCTGTCGGCGCGCGTAAATATGCGGAAATCGTTGGTGTAATGGAGAAAAATATAGAAAAACGCCTTTCAGTCGAAGAGATTGCCGCCGAGTGTGCAATGAGCGTTTCAAACGTCAAAAAAATCTTCTATCGCTATTCCGGAAAAGGTGTTTCTGCCTATTTCAATGAGTTGAAAATCCGCCGTGCCATTGAACTTTTGGACGGAGGCGCGACAGTAAACGAAATAGCGACTGCTCTCGGCTTTGAAGACAGAAATTATTTCAGTACGGTATTCCGTCGTATAATGGGGCAGAGCCCCGTAAAATATAGAAAAGATAATTTACGAGGTGAATGACTTTGACAGAATTACTCACACGGCTTTTCGTGAAAAACAGAGAATGTATAAACGACAAACAAGTCCGCAAAAACTACGGCACTATGGCAAGTATCGTAGGTATATGCGTAAATATAATACTTGCTGTTTTCAAATTGACGGCAGGAATACTTTTCGGCTCACTTGCGATAAGTGCCGATGCGGTAAACAACCTCTCCGACGCAGGCTCGTCTGTGTTGTCTTTCGTCAGTTTTAAAATATCGGCGAAACCCGCCGACCGCGACCACCCATTCGGTCACGCGCGTATAGAATACGTTGCTTCTATGATAGTGTCGTTTATCGTAATGATAATAGGATTTAACCTCCTTCGCGAGTCGGTGATGAAAGCGTTTTCTCCGTCTCCTACGCACTTCAGTATGCTTTCCGTTTGCGTACTCGCGTTTTCAATACTTATGAAACTATGGCTCTACTTCTTTAATTCAAAAATAGGAAAGAAAATAGACTCCGACGTAATGCGCGCGACCGCGATAGACTCGCTTTCCGACGTTGTTTCTACCTCTGCCGTGCTCATTTCCGTGCTCATTCTTCGTTTCTTCTCACTTGATATAGACGCGTATATCGGAATTATCGTTTCGTTTTTCATTATGGTATCGGGAGTAAAAATCCTCAACGATACGAAAAATTCCATACTCGGCACAGCGCCGTCTGAAGAAACTATAGAAAACATAAAAAATATAGTTTCCGATTACCCCGAAGCGCTCGGTATTCACGATATGCTCGTTCATAGTTACGGCGTCGGAAACACTATGGCATCTTTTCACGTAGAGGTTGACGGAAGCGCCGATATTATGAAAAGCCACGACGTAATAGACAATATAGAAAAGAGAATAAAAACCGAACTCGGAATTCTCTGTACCATTCACCTTGATCCCATCGTCACAGATGACGAAGTGGTAAATGAATTGAAATCCACAACGGAGAGGATAATATCAGAAGTATCCCCCAATCTTTCAATGCACGACTTCCGCGTAGTAATAGGCGAAACGCATACAAACCTCATCTTCGACGTTGTTGCACCCTATGAACTTGATATGAAAGATAGTGAAATAATTGAAAAAATACAAGCGAAAATAACCGAATTCAACTCGGAATGCTACTGTGTAATAGAACTTGAACGTTCATAAAACAAAAATAAAAGGAGTAAAATATGCAATTTTTGTTCTTTCTTGAAAGTATAAGAAATCCAATTCTTGACGCTATAATGTCCGCAATAACGACTCTTGGAGACGAAATGGTATTTCTCGCCATTGCGTTTACTCTTTTCTGGTGTATCGACAAAAACTTCGGTTACTATATAGTTTCCGTCGGACTTGTAAGCACCGTTGCCAATCAGTTTTTGAAACTCTTGTGCCGTGTGCCTCGTCCGTGGGTTTTAGACCCGAAACTTACAACCGTCGGAAATTCAATAGAAGGCGCAGGCGGATTCTCTTTCCCCAGCGGTCACACACAGAATATAACCACGACTTTCGGCGGTATCGCCCTCTACGTGCGCCGCAAATGGCTTACTGTAGTTTGCACGGCAATTATTTTGCTTGTGGCTTTCTCGCGTATGTATCTCGGTGTGCATACCCCCGC
>JAZOLR010000170.1:0-44444 GCA_045653255.1 Eubacteriales bacterium
TAGACGCGCTCGTTGTCGCAGGTACGTCAGGCGGAGGCTCTGGGCTTACCGACGAAGAGCACCGCGTGGTCATTCGTTATTCGGTTGAGCGCGGCGCAGGCAGAGTCCCGATAATCGGAGGCACAGGCTCAAACCATACCGACTACGCAATTCAGTTGACAAAATGCGCGTGCGAGGTGGGCGCAGATGCCGCACTCGTCGTAACGCCTTACTATAACAAAGCAACGCAAAAAGGTCTTATCAAAATGTACGAGCAGATAGCGGACGCAAGTACGATACCGCTTATACTCTACAACGTGCCCTCTCGCACAGGTGTAAATATAGAGCCCGCGACCTTTGCCGCACTCGCAGACCACCCTATGATAGCGGCAATAAAGGAAGCAAACGGCGACTTCTCCAAGATGGCGGAAACAATGTCGCTTGTAGGTGACAAACTCGACCTTTATTCAGGTAACGACGACCAGATAATTCCCGCAATGGCTCTCGGCGGTAAGGGGGTTATCTCGGTGCTTTCAAATCTTCTTCCCCGCGAGACGAGCAATATGTGTAAATTCTACCTTGCGGGCAGAGAAAAGGAAGCGACCGCTCTCCAACTCAAGTATATACCTCTTATAAAGGCTCTCTTCTCCGAAGTCAACCCCATTCCTGCGAAAGCGGCAATGGCGGCAATGGGCTGGTGCGAAGACTATCTCCGTATGCCTCTTACTTCTATGGAAGACGACCACAAAGCAGTACTTTTGCAAAGAATGAAAGAAGTCGGAATAAAAATCTGACAAAAAGGATAAAAAATAAATGAAAATCATAGTAAACGGCGCGCTCGGCAGAATGGGTGCGGAAATCTGCAAACTTGCAGAAACGTCGGAAAACGTCGAAATAGTAGCGAAAGTGGATATTAACGCGAAAACAAACGAGAAAGAAAATATGTTCTCCTCGCTTTCAGAAGTAACCTCTGCCGCAGATTGCATTATCGACTTTTCTCACCACTCGGCGACGAATGCTCTTGTTTCTTACGCCGTATCAAAAGAAATTCCCGTGGTAGTCGCAACGACAGGACACGTAAAAGAAGAATTAGCAGAAATTGACGCCGCGGCGAAAAAAATCCCCGTATTCCATAGCGGAAATATGTCGGTCGGTATCGCTCTTTTGGTCAAACTTGCGAAAACTGCGGCTCTTGCATTTCCGCAGGCAGATATTGAGATTATAGAAAAACACCACAACCGCAAACTTGACGTGCCGAGCGGCACGGCTCTTATGCTCGGATGCGCGGTAAAAGAAGTCCGAAAGGACGCGGAGTTGCTTGTCGGCAGACACGAAAACGGCAAACGCCAAAACAGCGAGATAGGTATACATTCTATCCGTATGGGCAATATTGTCGGCGAACACGAAGTCATTATCGGCACAGACACACAGACAATAACCCTAAAGCACGAGGCACACTCGCGTTCACTTTTCGCAGAGGGCGCGTTTGAGGCGGCGAAATATCTTGTAAAGCAAAATGCAGGACTTTACAATATGCAGACTATGCTCGGAGACTAACCGAGAAAAAGGACAAAGAAATGATAAGTAACAACATTTCCGTAAACGAGTGCGGTCATCTCACTTTCGCCTCTCGCGATACGGTAAAACTTGCAGAAAAATACGGCACTCCTCTCTATCTTATCGACGAAGAGCGCGTGCGTGAGCGTTGCCGCGAGTATATAGAGGCGATGAGAGAGGCGTTTGGCGGTGAATCTCATCCGCTTTTCGCAAGCAAGGCTCTTTCCTGCCGCCGTATTTATGAAATAATAAAAGAAGAAGGAATGGGCACGGACATCGTTTCGTCGGGTGAACTTTACACGGCGCTCCGCGCAGGTTTCCCGATGCAGAAAGCCTACTTCCACGGCAACAACAAGACAGACGAAGACATCGCTTTCGCTATGGATAGCGGACTCGGCTATTTCGTCTGCGACAATATAGAAGAACTTACAGCACTAGACAGAGAGGCGAAAAAACGCAACATAAAGCAGAAAATACTTCTCCGTCTCACCCCGGGAATTGACCCGCACACACTTGAAAAAATCAATACGGGAAAGGTAGACTCCAAGTTCGGCGCGGCTATCGAGACGGGCGCGGCAGACGAGATAACACGCCTTTCACTCGGTTTTGAAAACATTGAACTTTGCGGTTTCCATTGCCATATAGGTTCGCAGATATTCGAGAGTGAGCCGTTTTGCGATGCGGCGAGAATAATGCTTTCTTTTATAAAGGATATGAAAGAAAAATACGCATACGAGGCAAAAGAACTCAACCTAGGCGGCGGTATGGCGGTAAAGTATCTTCCCGAACACCCTGAAATCAGTTATAAGAAAAATATAAAAACAATAGGCAAACTCGTTGACGAACTCTGCGCGCAATACGGCATAAAGAAGCCGAAAATCCTAATGGAGCCCGGCCGCAGCATTGTCGCAGATGCAGGTATGACACTTTACACCGTAGGCACACTCAAAGAGATAAAAGGTTTCAAAACCTACGTCTCCGTCGACGGTGGTATGGCGGACAACCCCCGTTACGCGCTCTACAATTCCCCCTATACCGTAATGCTTGCAAACAGAGCGACAGAAGAAAATGACTGCGTATGCACGGTCGCAGGAAGATGTTGCGAAAGCGGCGACCTCATTCAAGAAAACGTCGCTCTGCCCACCCCGAAAAGAAAAGACACCGTCGCAGTATTTACAACGGGCGCGTACAACTTTTCTATGGCGTCAAACTACAACCGTCTCCCCCGCCCCGCTCTCGTTATGCTCGGTAAAGATAGCGACTATATAGCAGTAAAACGCGAGACCTTTGAAGATTTGATAAGAAACGATTTGTGATATATGAGTAATTATATGGGGAGAGGACTTTTTTCAAAAAAAGTCCTCTCCCCATTCCCCTCTTTCAAAAAACTTTTGAGGGAGGTTTTTTTATTTTTTGTTGTAAAAACAGACTATGTTAAAGAAAATTTAATTTATAAATAATAGGCTCTGTGCACTAACGAAAATATAAATATTCCTTTATAAGTTGCGAATATCTGCCGAAGAACAACAAATCAGACAGAATAAGCACGGCACCGCCGACAAGCGAAACCAATATAGACAAAACAAGCGGCTTTTTCTCAATTGCTCTTTCATCGCGGAAAAGACCTGTTTTCTTGCCGAGGAAAATTCCAAGCGCGCCCAAAACCAAGCCGTAGCCTGCAGATTGAAACGCCGCAACGAGACCCATAAAAATATTTACGGGGATAAATCCAAGCCCACTTGTGTTAATCTCGTCTACAAGTTGCGCTTGTATCTTTGCGGGATAACTATCCAAGAGATAAATTCCCGTAAAAAATCCGCCCAAAAGTCCAACTGCGGTAAAGAAAAGTAGCGTCTTCCAATATGCTTTTATAAACTTTTCCATAATACCTAATTACCTCTCTTTATATAAATAACAATCTCTATCGTGTGAGTATATCACGCCAATCGCCTGCAAGTAGGAATAAATGATAACCGAGCCGACGAAGGTCATCCCCCTCTTTTGCAAGTCTTTTGAAATTTCGTCAGAGAGTGTATTTCTCGTTTTGTCCGTCTCGTATAAAGTTTCGCCCTTTGTGAAACCCGTCAGATAGTTATAAAAAGAGCCGTATTCTTCGCAAATTTCCTTGAAAATTCTACTGTTTTTGATACTCGCTATTATCTTTCTCTTGTTTCTTATAACGCCGACGTCGTTTACAAGTTCGTTTATTTTGTCTTCGCCGTAAGATGAAACGCGCTCTATATCAAATCCGTCGTAAGAGCGTCTCATACTTTCTCTTTTATTGAGCACACATTCCCACGAAAGCCCTGCTTGAAAGGATTCTAAAATCAACATTTCATACAGATATTGGTCGCTGAAATTTTCAACGCACCATTCGTTATCGTGATATTCAACGTAAAGTTCATTTTTCGTGTTGCACCATCTGCACCGTTTCTTTTCGTTCATTTTTCACCCTATTTTGCATTATCCGTTTTATTCTGTGAAGCGAGATACATTTCACGGCCGTCCACTATCCGCTAACCAAAAATCCGCCGTGCAAATATTTGTTTACACGGCGGATTTGATTATTCTTCGGTTGTTTCTACAACTTTTTCAACTATTGTGATGTTGTCTGCAAGGAATTCGAATACTTTGTTGTAAAGTGCTTCTTCTGCGAGTGCCTCTTCACCGAATTCAGCGATTATCTCGTCTGCGGTGATTGTATAGCCGTACTGCTGAGAGTAGTTATATGCATAGTACTCTGCAAGAGCCTTTACCTGCTCTGCCTTTTCGTCTTTAGAAAGGGAAATCTTTTCCTTGTCCATAATATGATTGATTATCATATTGTAACGAACTTCGCTTTCTGCGGTTTCTTTGAGCCAGTCTTCGTATACTGTGCCTTCAGCAAGTCCGAAGAAGTCGGGAGCGAATTCCTCTTCTGTTGCATAGGGGAAGTCGGAATACTGTGAAGAATATGCCTCAAAGTAGTATGTGAGTGATTCTTCGTAGTAGTCGGTTACTTCTTTCAATGCCGCTTCGGGATATTCCTTAACTTCAACTTTTTTCATCAAGTTGTCGATGTGCTTATTGAGTGCGTTATTCTTGTTTGTACTCGCTCTTGTTTCAATGAGAGAATCCTTTACGTACTGACGGAACTCTGCCATAAATGCGTCGCCTGTAGCACCCGTCTCGCTCTCATAACCCATAGTGGACTTAACGAGTTCTTCGGTAAGTTCGGGGATAACGGGGCGGTCAATGCTCTGTACTACAACGTAGAATACTGCGGTAACGCCGGAAAGTTCTTCATTGTTCTTGTAAGGATCGGGGAAAGTAGCCTCAACTGCTACTGCTTCTTCAATAGAAGCGAAGGAAACCTTCATATCGTAGGTAACGCTTTCCTTTGTGCCGTCCTTGTCAATATCTGCGTCTGCGGTGAACGTGAACGCAGTACCAACCGTCTTTCCAACTATGTTAGCAACGAACGCTTCGTCGTAAGATACGGGAGAAGCGAGGTCAATTCTTTCTGCGGTGGTAACAGAACCGGTCTTTTCTGCGCCGTCAGCGGCGGTGTACTTATAGGTGTAGGTTACGTATACTACGTAATCTGCCTTTACTGCGCCCGACGTAATCTTCGTGAAAGAAGTGGTGTTGGGCACTACGCCGATAAGGTTTTCTTCAAATCCGGGGATAAACTGACCTGAACCGATTGTAAGTTTGTCAGGGGTAGATGCGGTCATATTTGAACTGTTTTCAAAATCAACACCGTCAATTGTTCCGCGGTAATAAATGTTTACCGTGTCGCCCTCTTCAACTGCAACGTCTGTCTTTGATTCGGACGTCGCACTTGCTTCGCAAAGATATGCAAGGAAGTCTTCTACGTCTTCGTCGTCGATTTCGGGCTCAACTTCAACTTCAACGGTTACGCCCTTGTAGTCGCTTGCTGCAAGAGTGATGTACTTGTCTGTGTCAAGACCTGCATAGTCAAATGCCTGCGCTGCGTTGTTTCCTTCTTCTTTGCCCTCGTCCGTTGTGGTATCCTTATCGCCGCACGCTGTCATAGCGAGCATAGAAAATACCATAACGAGAGCCAAAGCAAGACACAAAAATTTCTTCATTTTTTCTCTCCTTTTTTACTTTTTCTGCGCGTCGGCGGCAGCGGTCGCAAGCGTGTCGCAACGCTCGTTAAATTCGTGACCGTTGTGCCCCTTCACCCACTCAAAAGTAACTCTGTGTTTTTTTATAAGTTCGAGTAACTCACCCCACAAATCAGGGTTTTTCGCTTCCTCGTTTTTACCTTTTTTCCAGTTGTTCATCTTCCACTTCTCTGCCCAGCCGAGATTTATCGCATCGACCAGATACTTCGAATCGGAATATAAAAGCACTTCACACGGTTCAGTGAGAGCACGAAGTCCCATAATAGCCGCGGTAAGTTCCATTCTGTTGTTTGTCGTCTCGGGCTCACCGCCAAAGAGTTCCTTTTGCGCTTTGCCGTAAGTGAGAATTGCCGCCCAGCCGCCCGGACCGGGGTTATTACGGCAAGCGCCGTCGGTATATATAGTTACCTGTTTCATATTCTATCTTCGACTTTCGTCTTTTTTCAAATATGAGAAATCTTACTCTGCGTCCGCCTCAACTTCGTTAACGGAAGTGGTCCACTTAACGAGGGTTTCTGCATCGTAGTTTTCGTAGATTTTATCTACCATCTTCTCTTTTACAACAGTTTCGTAAAGGAAAGTATCAGTCATATTTGCAACTACTGCCTGAGCGTTGTTTGCCGCAAGAGCAGCAACCTGCTCCGTGGTATAACCCCAACCGAGAATGGAGTTGTATGCAGTGTAAAGTTGTGCGTAGTAGTCAATATAAGCGGAAAGAAGTTCTTCTTTTACTTCTTTCTTTTCCTGTGAGGTTGCAGAGTTTACGTCAAGTGCCTTTGCAACCGTGTAGAATACGAGTTTTCTCTTTACGAAGTCTTTTGCATCTGAGAGAAGAGTCGCTTCCCAATCTTCTGTGCCGTAGATGTATGCGGCATAGTCTTCGAGGGTCTTGTAGGTAGCCTGAATGGAGTCTTTGTCTTCGCTCATATTGTACTCATATTCGAGGTTGTTCTTTTCGGTCTTGATGTAAGACTCGATTGTGCCTTCGGGATATACAACGTCATATTCGCCGCCTGAAATTTCTGCCCAGATAGCATTCTTTATTGTTGCGGCGTAGTTTTCACCGTAGCCCTCTTCGCCCTCTTTGCCCATAAGACCGTCGATGTATTCTTTAACAAGGTCTGCTTCAACGCCTGCCTTGATAGAAGCCGCAGCGTCTTCGCCTGCTTCATAACCGAATGCTTCCGCAGTTGCCGCATCGGGAGTGATAACGTCAAGGATTACAACGTAGAAGAATGCTTCCTTACCTGCAAGGGTGCTATCGGAATAGTCGGAGGGGAAAGTAACCGTAATCTTTTCGGGAGTGCAGTCAATCTTTGAAAGAACTTTTGCTTCAAACTTTACTGTTTCTTCTGTCTTGTCGCCGTCTGCGTCGATAGAAAGTTCAAAAGAGATTTCCTCGCCTACTGTCTTTCCTACTATCTTTTCGATGATAGAGAAAGGAAGAATGTCAGTCTCGTCAAGTTTTACTGCGAGGTTTTCGTAAGAAAGGTAGGTCTTTGCATCGCCGTACATACCTGCAATTTCAAGAACGATGAAGTCTGTCTCTGCAACAGTACCCTCTTTTACGAAAGTAACGGAAGTGTCTGCAGAGTTCTTGCCGATAAGTGCGTCTTCAAAGCCTTCGATGAACATATCAGAACCGATGTAAAGCCATGTAGCCTCTTCTTCACCGAAGTTAGTGCCGCCTTCAAATCCTGTTTCCTTGCCGTTTGCATCTGCTACAACACCTCTGTAGTAGATGTGAGCGATGTCGTTTTCTGCAATAACTTTGTCGCTCTTTGCGATAGATGCGATTTTTTCATCGTCCATCTCTGCGAGTTTCTCTGTGATTGTGTAGTATACGTCGCCTGCGGTGATGCCTGTCGCAATCTCAACGGGGATATTCATATAATCCGCTTCCGTCAAGGTGATGTAGCCCGACAAGTCTTTCTTTGCGTAGTCGAAGCCCTTGTTGCCGCAAGATGCGAGCGTGAATACGCTGAGAAGCATAATTGCCGCGATAACTAAACTCAATACTCTGGTTTTCATTGTTTTTTCCTCTGTTTTTTTATTTTTGTAAATGCCTTTTTGCATCTTTTCAATACAACTGACATTCTATTATATCATCAATTCAAACAAATTGCAAGTTTTTTACATTTTTTACAATATATTTAAAATTGACGTCAATAATCTCCGTAAATTTTATCGTAGTCGGGTTTTCCGCCATTCAACACCGTTTGAACGTCGCTATAGAATTTCTCTACCTTTGACGAAGGGATATAGAAATATGCGCCACCGTCAAGCGATACGAGCACTCGTCTTGGCGAGTAGGGGTAGAATGAGAAAGTGTGCAAATCGCCGTCACGGAGTTTCACAGTAATAGTAAGCACTCTGCGCGAGTTGTCCGCAAGTATGCTTTCAACACTTTCTTCTCCCGAATAGTCGTCTTCGTAATAGGTAGAAAGCACTCCAACGTACAAATTCTTGAACGCGTTGACGTCAACTGCCTTGCCGTTGAGTTTTACACCCGTCACGGAAGTGTTATTATTCTGCGTTGCGGTCGTAAGTTCAAAGAGATACTCACCCTTTGCATCTGCATAGTTGAAGTTGAACGTCATACTCTCGATATTCTGTATATTTACCGCCATCATAGTGGTATTTACCCAATCGGTAAACGGCTTTTCAACGAATGCAAAGTCACTCGCGCTTACTTTCGCCACTATTTCGAAAAGCAAACTCGCAACGTAGTACGTGCCGTCCTCTTGCTTTTCACTTATATAGAGGTAGTTGGGGATAGAGTTTGTCACTTGAATATCGTCGGAATTTGCAGACGTTTTTATGGTGTAGGGGGCTTCATAGTAAATAATGTACTTATCAAGTCCGTACTTTTCCATCGTCTCGTTTGAAAGTCCGAGTTCGACCGTTTCAAGACCTATATATTCGGAAAACGACTCGAGTATCGTCATATACGCAGACGAGTTGGGGATATATCCCGCCCTCTCGCGAGGTGCGGTTATCGCGTATACGTCTGTCGAATTGAACATCGGTCGCTCTGACGCATTCAAGAAATCAAGGCGGATTTCCATGTGGTTTACCGCGTCAATTTTCTCGACGAAGAACTTGACGGTCTTACCTGCCAAATCCTTGTTTTCGTAGTCTTTTTCGTAGGTTACTTCAAATTCAAATCCGCCGTCGCCGACCTTCTTACCGCGGAAAGCAAGTTGTATCGCTCTCTTGTTGTAGTTGAGGTCGAAAGTGGACTGTACCTTGTCACCCTTTACGCCGTCTATTTCGGTGTAGTAGGTAGCGATAACGCTATCGTCGTCGCGGATAATATCGCCGACTTCTTCACTGCGTGACCACAAAGTGAAGTCCTGCGTGTAGTAGTAACCGTAGGTTGTAAATGTTGAGGTAAGTGTCGGTTTTACGTAATCTGCAGGGGTGGAATACGCACATTCGCCGACGTTTTGCGCTTGGCTAACGTATACCGCTTCTCTGCCTTCAAGACGGAGATAGTAGCATCCGTCGGTAACTGTCGCATCACCTACCAAAAGTCTGTAGGTGTTACCCTCAAACGAGGTGACTTCGATAACTGCCGGGTTATCTGCGTCGGAAAGACCGTACTCCGCGTAGATTTCTTCGGTTATATCCGCATCGAAAAGTTTCTCTCTTGCGTATACCGTACCCGCGGAAACGATAAGTGCGGAAATCTGCTCGTCATCGTAGTCGCATCTTGCGTATGCAAGACCGTCAATCTCAATAAGAAATCCCGATTTGTTATTTGTCGGGTCGTCGCGGATAAGTGTAAATTCCGCGTCCTCGTTTTTTATCTTTATGGAAACAATTTCTTCTCTGTCGAGTTTTTCATAGACAAGGCGTGTGTTGTAAAGCACGTCTTCGCCCTCGTCAACCGAAATGCCGGGCTCTTTCGGCTCTTCGCGGTTTACAAGCGGTACTACTACCGCGAAGTAAAGCACGGTAAGCACTGCAATAGCGATAAGAAACGCAATTATAATTCTCTTTTGCTTTTTCATACCGTCACCGCCTTACAGATATTTGCGCTTGGTCGTTACTACAACGCAAAGCGCGGGGATCAACACCGCAGGAACGAGCAATACAAGTACGGTAAGCACCGTCGCATCTTTTGCCGTCATTGCCGCGTATGTTTTTACTACTTCTTTGTTTTCGTATATCTCACGCTCTGTGTCGGACATAGCATCCGAGTCGAGTATCTTTCCGCCGTAGTTTGCCGTATTCATTGTGAGTGCGCCGAGTGAGTCTGCGGCGTAAACGTCGGTACGCGAGATAGTACGCACGATAGCAAACATTATATCATAGTTTGCGTAAGTACCGTTTGAGAGATACTTGGAATTTGTGAAATTCGTCGATGCGGCGGCAAACATATACGAGTAGTAGGAAGAAACCTCCTTCGTATGAACTCTCGCCGTCACCGATGCAAGATGGTATGCGCCGTCTCTGTTCGTGAGAAGTCCTTCTTCGTTATAAGCAGATGAATCGTCTGACGAAAGAAGTACGCCCGAATACATTGTAGTACGGCTTCTCGAATTGAACTTTTCGTCCGAGTCCCAAGTTCTCGTTATATATCCCGAATTCTCAACAATAGTCTTCGGTGTGCCCGAAAGGTCTATTATATCGCTGTAAAGTGAGTAGCCTATCGGGTTTTCCGTACTGTTTGCATACTTTGTAACAAGTGTGCTTCTCGTCGCTTCGGCGTCCTCGCCCTCAAGCATATTGAGGCGGTCTTTTACCTCTGCGTGATTTATCTTCATACCCCACTCCGTGAGATATTCTTCAAGTTCGGGAAGTACCACAAACGGATCTGTGAACACCATAACCGAACCGAAATCGTCGAGGTATCTGTCTATTTTCTCCATAGGAGAAGTATAGTTGACGAACATATTTCCGTCAGCGCGAGAGGTGTAATCCTCTGTCGGACCGTTCATTATAAGCAAAACGCAGTCTTCGGGGATTTCGTCTGTGTCAAGATTTATGGTCTTCACCGTGAGTCCGCTATCGCGAAGCAAACGGTAGAACTCGAAGTTGTCTTCGTTGCCCTCTGCATCGGGATTTTCCCAATTATAAACTTGTTCGCCGTGACCTACTGTGAAGTATGCGGCGTATTCGTCTTTCGATGCAACCGAAAGCATAGCGGTCGCCATCTTGTATTCACCGTTGAACGCCCAGTAATTTGCGCCCGTACTGTCGTAACTCCAGAAGGAAGCCGCGCTCATAATTCTGAAGCGGTCGCCTGAACTTACTATCACGTCGGTTGCGCTTATCTTTGTTGCCGAGGTGGTCTTATATTTCTGCACCGCCGTCGGATTCTTGTCAATGTTTACCGTCTCGACCGTGACGTTTGGAAGGAACTTTTCTATCTCTTTCGCCATTATATACACGTAACGCGAGTCGTGGCTTGAAAGGAGATAGTCAGGGTCGGTACAAAAGGTGATTTTAATATCGCCCTTTATATCCTTTATCTCGTCCTTCATTTCGTCGGAAAGAGTATAAAGCCCCTCTGTCGTCAGGTCTATATAGGTATTTTTTTCAATTGTGAGAGCGTATAATGCCACGTTGCCGACAATCGCAACGGCAATTATTGCTATCGCCAAAACAAGCGAGATTACGCTATGTCTTGTCCTTTTGCTCCCCTTTTGAGTTATCTTCATTTATATTTCCTTTCGATTTGCCCGTGGGCTTTTATCTGTTTCTTCTTCTGACGAGGTATACTGTGCCGAGTGCCGCAACCAAGAGCGGTACTACACCGACAAGTACTACTGCGTATATTCTTGACGCGCCTGTCGTAAGACCTTCAAGCATACTGCTCGATATGGGAAGTACGTCAGAGCCGATAAGCGCATACTCTGCGCCGGAGTGGTCAAGAAGTGCGAAAATGAGTTCGCGGTTTGAATATACTTTCGAGTTAAGCACGTCGTTTGCAAGCAAGTACGCACCCGAAGAAAGTATCACTCTACCCTCGCTGCCGTTTGCCTTTTCCGCCATCGCAAGCAAAGTGAAGTTTCCGCCGTCCGCGTAAAGTTCACCGCCGTAGTAGGACTTCGCACTCGGATAGGATTTGAGTATCGCTTCCGTCTTTATTCCCTCTTTTTCGGTAAGGTTAATGGGAGACGCGTCGCGAAGAATGGTCTGTGACTGATTATAGGTATAAACCTCATCGCCTATCTTTTTGCCAAGTTCGCCGTCGGCATAAGAAGCAACGAGAGTGTAACCGTCATAGGTTATTGAGTTTTCCGTATCCGTGATTATAGAGGGGTTTGTGTCCATTCCCCACTCGGAAAGGAATGCGCGGAGTTGCGTTAGAGGAGACTTTATATACGGGTCAATGGTAACGAAAAGCGTACCGCCGCGAGAGAGAAATTCTGAAAGCCTTTCCGCTTCGGAAATAATTCCCGAATCCGCAGAAGCGCGTTCAATATCGTATATCGGGTTTGATATAACTATCATAGCCGCATCGTCTCTTATCTCGTCTACTGCAAGGTCAAGAGAGTGCACGTTGTAGCCGCAAGCGGTGAGAATGTTGTAAAATCCGAGAAGTCCCGCGAAGTTTTCACCGTGAGTTGAGGTGAAATACACTATCGGGTGTTCTTCTGTCTGCACCCACTTGATACAAGCAAGCATATATTCTTCGCCGTTATAGGAGTTTATATATCCTTGTCCGTCAAGCACGAAAAACGAGGAAAGCGTATCAACGCGGTACTCGTCTCCGCATACGAAGATGACCGACGTAGTGTTTATCGTGTTTCTCACTTCCGTTCCGTCTTCAAGCGTTGTGTACTTGTAGGGCGAAACCTTTGAGGGTTGTAAATAAATATTTACAGTCTCAAGAGTGATGAAGTCATATTTTTCTTCAAGTTGGCAGGCGGTCTGCCAAACGAGGTCATAGACTATATCCGATGAAAGTTCGTCTTCTTCCATACAGAAGATTATCTTGACGTCTTTTTGCTCTTTGTCCGCGAAAGCATTCTCCGAGGCTATACCTATCTCGTGGGTATAACTTTCTGCCTCGTAGAGATACCACTCATACTTTTCGGACAGAGCGTATACTATTACGTTCAGTATGGCGACTGCGACTATAAACACCGCAATGAGTGCGGCATTGAGCCGAGTGTACTCGCCTCTGACACCAATGTTTTTCTTCATTTGTGCACCTCTTAACTATAACGGCGTTTGTCGTATACGCGCATGGTAAGGAACAAGAATACTACCGTTACCGAGAGGTAATATATAAGTGCGGAAATGTCAAGCACGCCCTGCGTGAAATTCTGGAAGCGGGCAAATACCGACACGCTGCGGAGTATAAGTCTTATAAAGTAAACGGGAATAAAAGAATTGAGCATACCTACAACGAGGAAAGCAAGCAAAAGACCGATAGTGCCGACAGCAGATGCAAGTTGGTTTTCGGTAAGTGCGGAAACGAATACGCCCACCGCGATAAACGCCATACCGACAAGCAAAGCGGCAAGGAGATTTCCGAGCACTATTGCAGTTTTAACTTCTGCGTAGTTGTAGAGGAAGATGAAAGGAATAGACGACACGAGCATACTTCCCGCAAAAACCGTATATGCAGCGCAGAATTTCGCCGATACCATCGCAAAGATTGAAACGGGCGCGGTAAGAAGCAACTGCTCTGTGCGTTGTTTTCTTTCTTCGCTGAAAAGTCTCATCGTAAGCAAAGGAAGAAGCACGACGAAAAGGAAAATCATATAAGTAAAGTAGGGCGTCAAGTCTGCCGAGAGCGAGAAAAGTGTCGTGTAGCAGAAAAGCGCACCGCTTATCGCGAGGAATACCGCGATAAAAATATAACCTATAGGGCTTGTGAAATATGCCCTTAATTCTCTTTTGTATATTGAAAGCATCTGTCTTTCCCCTTATCTCTTGTTTTTCTGTTTTGCATCGCGGTCAATCAAGCGAATGAAGATGTCTTCGAGTTCTTCGCCGAGAGGTGCCATTTCAAGTATCGGCATATTCGCGTCCGCGCATATACGGAAGATAGCGCGGCGAATATCAATGCCTCTTTCGCTTTCTACGATGTAAGAATAAGCATCGCCGTCACGCTCGCCGAGCGCCTCGACGGAAGAAATACCTGCCTTGCCCGAAAGTGCGGGGACAACCTTTTCTTTCTCGGCGCAAATCTTGACTTTCAAGCGTCTTTCGTCTTCAAGTGTGCGCGTGATGTCGCTTGTCAACTCGTTTGCGATTATCTTACCCTTGTCTATAATGATAATTCTCTCGCACACTGCCTGAACTTCGGACAAAATGTGGGTGGAAAGAATTACGGTATGCTTTTTACCGAGAAGACGGAGAAGGTTTCTTATCTCGATTATCTGCTTCGGGTCAAGACCTACTGTAGGCTCGTCGAAGATGATAACGGGAGGATTGCCGATAATAGCCTGCGCTATACCTACTCTCTGGCGATAACCCTTTGAAAGATTTCTTATAAGTCTGTGAGAAACGTCGGTGAGTTTTACAACCTCGCATACCTCTGCAAGATGCGCCTTTCTGTCAAGGGTACATTTCTTGAGTTCATAAACGAAGTTGAGGTATTCCATTACCGTCATATCCTGATAAAGCGGAGGTTGCTCGGGCAAATAGCCGATATACTTCTTCGCTTCAACGGGGTTTTCGAGTATGTCTATACCGTTTATCTTCGCTACACCGCTCGTTGCGGAAAGATAACCCGTAAGAATATTCATAGTCGTACTCTTTCCCCCGCCGTTAGGGCCGAGAAGTCCGACAATCTCGCCTTCCTTGATTTCAAGTGATATATCGTCAAGGGCATAATTAGAGCCGTAACGCTTCACCAGATTTTGTATACTTATCATAAAAATTCCCGCCGCTTTCGCGGCTTCCTTTCTTTTATATCCGTTTTTTATTTTTTGCGGGGAATACTATACTTCGTCTAAATTTTCATTTTATGAGTTAGTCTACCACGCCTATGTGAATTTCGTGTGAATATGAAGTGACAGAGAAAAAAGTTAGTTTACGCTTTCTTCCTTGTCCTCCTCAAGAAGCGCAAGATAGAAATGCGCGTGAGACGTACTCATATAAGCGCTGAGCCACAAAGAACCAATGCCAAAGGTGAACAAGCAAACGATTGCCCAACCGATGAAACTGAGGTCAAGCAAAAAGAGTTTGAATTTCTTTCCGTGCATAAGTCTTCTGCTCTCGGTAATGCACTGCGAGGGAGTATATTCGGGGTGGTCTTTCATTACGTAGTACGACATAGAGTAACTGTATGCCTTGATAATACCCGGGATAATGAAAAGAAGTGTCCAAAGGAACGTGTAAATATACTGCAAAAGTCCGAGAATGAGAGTGTCGGAAAATCTCTTGAATCCCGTGAACATCTCTGCCAATTCTATATCCTTGCCTCTTACGCGGTCAAGAAACACACCTGCGTAGCCGTACGTAAAGCAACCTAAAAAGATAATGCCGACGGAGATGCCGCTCAACACGCCCGAGATAAGCGAGTACACAAGCACCGCAACAACAGCCATAAGCCAAGCCTGACTGAAAATACCGTTACCAAGACTCTCTCTTGCATTTTTTCTTATTTGACAATTAGACATATAAAACCTCCGTTGCAAACTGCATTTATTTGTAAACTTTTATTTACTTGCTGTGATTGTGACAGAATCTTCGCCGTCTATTTCCGACACGCTGACGCATACTCTTTCGCTATGCGAGGTGGGAATATTTTTGCCTACGAAGTCAGGGCGAATAGGAAGTTCGCGAAGTCCGCGGTCGATAAGCACCGCAAGTTGTACCGCGCGCGGTCTGCCGTGAGAGAATACGCTCTCAATTGCGGCGCGCACCGTTCTTCCCGTGAATATTACGTCGTCGACAAGCACTACCGTCGCGCCGTCAACCGATGCGGAAATTTCATCTCGCGTTATAACGGGGCCATCGCCGTTTTTGTGCAGGTCGTCACGGAAGAAAGAAATGTCAAGACCTTCAACCGAAAGTGTAACGCCCTCTATCTCGCGTATGCGCTCGGCTATTCTGCAGGCTATGGGATAGCCGCGTTTTCTCACGCCGATGAGGAGTATACCTTCCGCGCCCTTGTTTTTTTCAATTATTTCGTGGGATATTCTGGTTATCGCTCTGCTCATCGCTTGAGCATCCATTATCTGCGCTTTTTTCACAAAGCCGCCGTTTTTTAGGTTTTCCAAATCCGCACCCCATTTGTCGCCGTTTTCACGGAATTTTTTATATAATATATAAATTATAATTAGAAGATAAAATTATGCTACCTTACATTATACAATAACAAATCAAAAAAATCAATAGATATAACCGTATTTTTGCGCGTATATACCGAGTTTTTGCGGACAAAATAAAGAAAAAGAGGTGCATTATGTACAAAGACAAAAATTTTTACAAAAACTACACTCAAAAAAGGGCGCAAAAGTCGCCTGTCGGGAAAAATTGTCTCTTTGCGTTTTTGTCGGGCGGTTTCATCTGCTCGGCAGGGGAAGTCTTATACCAAATCTTTGGAATCTTGGGTATAAACTCGGAAAACTCGTCGATACTCGTCACAACAACACTTATTTTTCTTTCCGCGCTTTTGACGGGGCTTGGCGTTTTTGACCGCATTGCGAGGTTTTCCGGTGCGGGCACGCTTGTGCCGGTTACGGGGTTTGCAAACTCGGTTGTCTCCCCTGCGATAGACACGAAAAGCGAGGGGCTTATTCTCGGTGTCGGCGCGAAAATTTTCACGGTTGCAGGGCCTGTACTTCTCTACGCAACGCTTTCGGGAGTGTTGTACGGAATTATCTACTGGGTAAGTACTTTACTGTGAGGGTTTATGCAGAGAATTATAAAACTTGACAACGCAAAAATAGTTATTGAATACACTTCCTCTGCCGTCGGTCACGAGGAATTTTTCGGGCCGCTTGGCGACCTTTTCGACTTCCACGACGAAAGCGACCGCTTCGGTGCACGCACGTGGGAGTTAGCCGAGAGCGAACTCGGCAGAATAACGCTCAATTTAGCCTTGAAAAAAGCGGGGCTTCGTCCGTCTGACGTCGGAATAATATTCGCAGGCGACCTGCAAAATCAATGTGTCGCGACCTCGCAAGGTCTTGCATCTTTCGGCATTCCTTATATGGGTCTTTACGGTGCTTGTTCCACTTGCGGCGAGGGACTTTTATCTTCGTCGGTGTTTTTGAATTCCTCGCCTGCAGTTGAGCGCGCCGCAGTAGTAACTTCATCTCACAACTGTGCGGCGGAAAGGCAATTCCGCACACCGATAGAATACGGCGGACAACGTACACCGACGGCACAGTGGACGGCGACGGCGGCAGGCGCGTTCATTCTTCGCAGAATGGAAACAAACGAAAAAGAAATCTCCGCCATACCAGACGAAAATTTCAGCAAAACCAACCTCTCTGCTATAAAAAACGCAAAGAAACCAAGCGAAACTCACACCGTCTATATTGACGAAGTAATGGTCGGCAAAATAGTCGACGGCGGTGTGACGGATGCGGGGAATATGGGCGCGGCAATGGCACCTGCGGCGGCAGACAGTATCGAAACCTACCTCAAAGAAAGCGCACGCACGCCCGAAGATTTTGACGCTATCATAACGGGCGACCTCGGGCGCGAGGGCTCGGAAATTCTATGTGAACTTCTTCTGTCCGTCGGGATAAATATAAAGAAAAAGCACCTCGACTGCGGTATGCTTATGTACGATTTTAAACGGCAAGACGTCCATAGCGGCGCAAGCGGTTGCGGTTGCTCTGCCTCGGTTATGGCATCTCACTTTATCCCCGAAATGAAAAAAGGAAAATATAAAAACGTTATGTTTTTGGCTACCGGCGCACTTATGAGTCCGAGCAGCATCCAACAAGGCGGCAGTATAGCAGGCATCGCCCCCGTTGTCGTTTTGCGGAGCGATTTTAGCGGACGGTAAGCAAAGGAAAGCGAGCAGTGAGCGGCAAAAAGCAGACAAACTGCTCTAACAACTAACCGCTAATCACTAACCCGAAAGGAGAAAATATGGACTACTTGATGATACTTAAAGCATTTTTGGTCGGCGGTGGGTTTTGCGTTATCGCGCAATTGCTCATTGACCTCTCGCGGCTTACACCTGCGAGAATACTCGTTATCTACGTTTGCGCGGGTGTTTTTCTCGGCGGTGTCGGACTTTTCGCACCTCTTCGCGAATTCGCAGGGTGCGGTGCAACCGTGCCGCTTGTAGGCTTCGGCGGTAACGTCGCGCGCGGAGTACGCGAGGCGGTAAACGAAAACGGTCTTATCGGTGCGCTCACGGGCGGTCTTTCTGCCGCCGCAGGCGGTACAACTGCCGCTTTGTGCTTCGGCTATCTCGCCGCAATATGTTTCAAAGGCAAACCGAAAACGATGCAAAAACGCTGCAAAAATAACCCCCAATACAAAAAACTGCCCGAAAGCGAAGCAGTAAAACCGAAACGATAACCGCAACAAAACTAAAAAACGCAACGAAACCTCAATCCCACCACCAACGCCCCAACGCGCCTCAACGCACCCCAAGCGCAACCGCACCCCAAGCGCAACCGCGCCTCAACAACGAATAAATCCCCCCGTAAAACAGGAGTGGTATGTTATAATACGAAGTGCGACACCTATTCCCTAAAAATACCTTATTCATTTTCTATGTATAGGCATAGCCTATATTGAAGCACGCCACTATGGCGGAGGTTTCGTCTTACAAAAAAACTATCCGATTTCTCTCGAAATCGGATAGTTTTGTGTTGTTTTTGCAAATATTAGTTTACAAAACTCTTGTTTTTCGTTATTTTTCTGTCTCTTATTCGGCGACGGCGGACTTCATTCTCACGCTCACGTCACCCGACGAAAGCCTTTTTATTTCTCCGCTCGGAAGTCTCACTTCAAGGCGCAAATCGTCAGTCAATCCCAAGACAACGCCTGTCAAATTGTTGCCGTTCAGCGAAAAATCCACTTCCCTGCCGACAAGGAACATACGTTTTTTGTAACTGCGTAAAAATGGTTTTTCCGAAAGACGCTTGTAATAGAAAATAAATCTGTCGAGAATTTCCGCCGCAAGCCTGCTTCTTATATCGCAAACGGGCGTGTCTTCAAGCCAATATGCCGTCTTTTTGATTTCGTCGGGGAAATCGTCAACGGGACGGAATACGTTTATTCCGACGCCAAGCACCGCGTACTCTATACCCTTTCCGTCGGGGTCAAGCGCGCCTTCCGTGAGAATCCCGCAGACTTTTTTATTTTGCACGTAAACGTCGTTTACCCACTTGATTTGCGCTTGTCTTCCACTGACCGTTTCTATCGCCTCGGCGCAAGCGGCAGCCGCCGCCGTGGTGATGTACAGCGTGTCCGTGACGTGCGCGTCGGGGCGCAGAATTATACTCATATAAAGTCCCGTGCCGTGAGGGGAGAAGAATTTTCTTCCGCGCGTGCCTCGTCCGTCGGTCTGCGATTCCGCTACGATAGCGGTAAACTGACCGAGCCCCCGCTTTGCAAAATCGCGGGCAACGGTGTTGGTCGAAGTGACCTTGCCAAAAGCGCGGACGGTAATTTCATCTGCGTAAAAATGCATATATTTTTTAATACTGAATTCGGATATTACGTCCTTTTCGGGCTCTAACATATACCCACGTTTCGGACACGCGTAAATATTATAACCTTTCTTTCGAAGTGAACTGACCGCTTTCCAAATAGCAGACCTGCTCACACCCGTTTCGCGAGAAATTTTCGTTCCCGAAACATATCTGCCCTTGTCAGATTCGAGGGCGGAAAGCACCTTCTGTTTGGTGCTTTTTTCACTTTCTTGTAGTTTTGTCACAAGCATTCCCCTTTTGGCTTACAAACCGTTCTATCCAACGAAACAATAAAAGTTCGAAACTTTTGATGACTTCTCCGCGATGATAAAAAAAGAATCGGCACAAATTTAATTGCGGCGCAAACTGCACTGAGATTGACACATTTTTACCGCATAGAAGAATATAGCATATTTTTTTAAAAATGTAAACCCATTTTTCACTATTTTTCCACTATTTTTAAAACTTTTATTCTATTTTCAGCAAATTAACCTTTCCTGCGAAACAATCTTGAAATTCTTGTATTTTTATGCTACAATTATATGAGAAAAAATAAAAAAACCAAAACCGCGAGGAAAGACAATGGAAAAAGAGATAAAAGCGATAAAAAGTTTCGAAGTAGACCACGATAAAATTGTCCCCGGTATATACGTTTCCCGTATTGACGGCGACATTCTCACGCTCGACCTTCGCACAAGAAAACCAAACTGCGGTGAGTATATGGACTCCACCACAATGCACACAGTTGAACACTTGTTTGCTACCTATATAAGAAACTCGGAAATAGGCGAAAAGGTCATATATTTCGGCCCTATGGGTTGCCGCACGGCTTTTTATCTGGTTTTGCGCGATACCGACATCTGCGAGGCGGTCAAGTATATAAAAACAGTGCTGAAAAAGATTTTGTCCCACGAGGGCGAAGTCTTCGGCGCATCGCAAAAAGAATGCGGAAACTACCGCGACCTTGACTTGACGGCAGCAAAAAAAGAATGCGAAGAATACCTCTCTAACCTTGAAAAATACGGCAAAACGGACGGAAAGTATTATGAATAATCAAAAAGCAACAGTAAAAAAGGTACAAATAGGAATTATCGGTGCGATGAAACCCGAAACAGACGGTCTTATCTCGCTTATGGAAAACAAAGAAACCGTCGCACTCGGAGGTATCAACTTCACCTACGGCACACTTTGTAAAAAAAGCGTCGTTATCTCTACTTGCGGTGTCGGAAAGGTCTTCGCGGCTATGGCTGCCGAAGCGATGATACTCGGCTTTTGCCCCGATGCAATAATAAATACGGGCGTCGCAGGTACACTCACGGATAAAATAAAGATAGGCGGCACGGTTGTCGCAACTGCGCTCGTGCAACACGATATGGACACGTCTGCCCTCGGTGACCCCGTGGGACTTATTTCGGGCATAAACATCGTAGATATTCCCTGCGCTAAAAGTCTCGTTTCAGAACTTTCTTCCTGCGTTTCTGCACTCGGTTTTTCCTATATATGCGGAAAAATCGCATCGGGCGACCAATTCATCTGCACACAAGCGAAAAAGAACTACATAAAAGACACTTTTTCCGCCGTTGCGTGTGAGATGGAGGGCGCGTCTATCGGTCAGGTCTGCTACGTAAACGGCGTCGATTTCTGCGTCTTGCGTTCCATTTCCGACGGCGGAGACGAGGAAGCGGAAATGGATTATCCGAAATTCGTAGAACTTGCCGCAAAGAATTCCATCGCAGTTCTTTGCAAATTTCTTGAAAAATGACAAGTAATATTTACATTTTACACAATTGCCGTGACTTTGTTGTCTGCCGCAAGCCGAAAGGTGTGTTGACTTTACCCGCAGAGACGAACGAAGTGTCACTTATTGACCTTGTGCGAGAACAACTCTCACAGGAAAAGAAAACGGAACTCTTCCCTGTTCACCGCCTCGACAGAACGACGGAAGGTGTCGTAGTTTTTGCGAAAAATAAAAAGGCGGCGGCAGAACTTTCCGCCATTTTTTCGGAACATAAAAACGAAAAAGACTATCTATGCATAGTCCACGGAGAAACGGAAGAAGAAAGCGGTGTATTAACCGACCTCTTGTTTGCCGATAAACGCGCGAACAAATCCTATATAACCGACAAAGCGCGAAAAGGCGTAAAACAAGCGCGGCTTTCTTACCGTGTTTTGTCAACTACCGTTTACAAAGAGAAAAAAGTTTCACTTTTGAGAGTGTCGCTTTTTACGGGCAGAATGCACCAAATACGCGCTCAATTCTCACACCGCGGACACGCGCTTTTGGGCGACGGAAAGTACGGAAGCCGAGAAAACTCCTGCACGACCGCACTTTTTGCCGAAAGGATTGCGTTTTCGCTTTACGGAGAAAAATACGAGTTTTCTCTGCCTATGCCCGACGGTTTTCCGTGGGATTTATTCCGCGACTAAAAAATAATAAAGGAAAAACAAAATGAACGTAATAATTTGCCTTGACGACAACGGCGGAATGCTCTTCAACAACCGAAGACAAAGCCGTGACAGTGTACTCCTTTCCGACGTCGGTCAAGATGCGAAAAAGTCGGGCGGAGTTTTGTATATAACTCCGTTTTCGGAAAAACTCTTTTCACAGACTGACCTATCTTTCAATGTTGACGGAAATATGCTTTCTTCTGCAAAAGAAAATGACCTTTGCTTTGTTGAAAATCTGCATCTTTCATCGCATATCGGTAAAATAGATACTTTGACCGTCTACCGTTGGAACAGAAAATACCCTGCGGACTTCTCACTCGATATAGATATTGAAAAAAGCGGATTTCGCCTCATAGCGACAAGCGAATTCGTCGGCTCATCACACGAAAAAATTACAAAGGAGATATATAAGAAATGAAAAAACTTCTATCCTTGTTTTCGGTAGTACTTGTACTGTGTATGCTTCTTTCGGCGTGCTCACTCGGTGACGTCGGCGGAATGCTCGACGGTATCGGCGATATTGTCGCAGACGCGGGCAACACAGAGCCCGAGAAAAATCCGACAGCGGTTTCTCTTGACGACGTGCCCGAATTTTCGGGTTATCCCTACGTAACGATAAACGGAAATCAACCCAACTTCACAGAAGAAGACCTCGTAACCGACAGTTACGAATTTTATAGCGAACTTGACTCTCTCGGCAGATGCGGTTACACTATGGCGTGTATCGGCGTCGACCTTATGCCAACGGAAGAACGCGGAAGCATAGGTCAGGTAAAACCGTCGGGTTGGCAGACCGCGAAATACGATATAGTAGACGGAAAATATCTCTACAACCGTTGCCACCTTATCGGTTTTCAGTTGACGGGTGAAAACGCAAATACGAAAAACCTCATCACAGGTACGCGCTATATGAACGTCGACGGAATGTTGCCGTTTGAAAATATGGTAGCGGACTATATAAAGGAAACGAAAAACCACGTAATCTACCGCGTAACGCCTATATTCAAAGGCAACAACCTTGTCGCAAGCGGTGTCCAAATGGAAGCATACTCGGTTGAAGACGACGGCGACGGCATCTGCTTTAACGTATACGTCTACAACAATCAACCCGGCGTTTCTATCGACTACGCAACGGGATACAGTTGGCTTTCAAATGAAGAACCGCCCGTGACGACAACCGCGCAAAAAGCAGAAAACCCCACCACCCCCGACGGTGAAACTATCACCTACGTACTTAACACAAACACGAAAAAATTTCACGAAGTGACCTGCTCATCTGCAAAATCAATGAGCGAAGCAAACAAAAAAGAAGTCACAGTCTCGCGCGAAGAAGTGATAGCCGACGGCTACACCCCCTGTGGCTCGTGTAAGCCCTGATTTGACGAAAATGAAAAGTCTCCCTCAAAGCGACAGCGCAAAAGACGTATTCAAAAGAATAGGAGAACTCCCGTGACGTTTCTTGAAAGAGCAAAAGAACTTGTCTCGCAAATGACACTTGAAGAAAAAATGACGCAGATGCGTTACGACTCACCTGCAATAGAGCGTCTCGGCATTCCCGCTTATTGCTGGTGGAACGAATGTCTGCACGGAGTGGCAAGAGCAGGCGCGGCGACGGTATTTCCGCAGGCTATCGGTATGGCGGCGAGTTTCGATGATGAACTTATGCACAAGGTAGCGACCGCTATTTCCGACGAAGCAAGAGCGAAGTACAACGAATACAGAAAATTCGGCTACACGCAGATATATCAAGGACTTACTTTCTGGTCGCCTAATATAAATATTTTCCGCGACCCGAGATGGGGCAGAGGTCACGAGACCTACGGCGAAGACCCATACCTTACGGGCAGAATGGGTACTGCCTTTATAAAAGGACTTCAAGGCGACGGCAAGTATAGAAAAGTCGACGCGACAATAAAGCATTACGCAGTACATAGCGGACCCGAAAGCAAACGCCAATACTTCGACGTTACCGTATCTGAAAAAGACCTCTACGAAACCTATCTCTACGCATTCAAATATTGCATCGACCACGCAGACCCGTCTGCCGTAATGGGCGCGTACAATCGCTATGCAGGCGAGCCGTGTTGCGGAAGTAAAAAACTTCTGCTCGACATTCTTTACGGCGAGTTCGGTTTCAAAGGCTACGTTGTTTCCGACTGCGGTGCTATCGTATATATGCACGAGCATCACAAGGTAACGAAAGACGCGCCCGAGAGCGCGGCACTTGCGGTAAACAACGGTTGCAACCTCAATTGCGGAAAGGCATACCATTGGTTACACGAAGCATACGAGCGCGGACTTGTCACAGAAGAAACCATCACCCACGCAGTAGAAAAACTCTACGAAGCGCGTTTCAGACTCGGTATGTTTGACAGTGACTGCGAGTATGACAATATCCCCTACGACGTCATCGAATGCAAAGAGCACAGAAACTTGAGCAGAAAAATGGCGCAAAAGAGTATGGTCCTTCTCAAAAACGACGGCATACTCCCCCTCAAACCAAACGATAAAAAAACTATTGCGGTAATAGGTCCGAATGCCGACAGTATAGATATTCTTCTCGGAAACTATAACGGCAGACCCTCGCGTTATACCACACTTTTGAGAGGTATTCAGGACGGCAGCGACAACCGCGTTATCTATGCGCGCGGATGTCATTTGTACAAAAGCGTACTCGGCGACTGGGCAGAGCACCCCGAAAACGAAGCGATAATAGCGGCGAAAAAGGCAGACGTCGTCATTCTCTGCATGGGACTTGACCCCAGTATGGAAGGTGAGCAAGGCGATGCCTACAACGGCGCTATGTGTGGCGACAAGGACACCTTGGATTTGCCAAAGGTGCAACTCGACTTTATTGAAAAAATAATAGCGCAAGGCAAGCCTACTATACTTGTAAACGTTAGCGGAAGTTGTATTTCTCTCGGATTTGCAAAAGAAAAATGCAACGCGATAATTCAATGCTTCTACCCCGGTGCAGAAGGCGGTGACGCACTCGCGGATATAATCTTCGGCAAAGTCTCACCCTGCGGACGACTTCCCGTAACTTTCTACAACTCGACAGACGACCTTCCCCCGATGGAAGACTATAATATGGAAAACAGAACCTATAAATTCTTCCGCGGCACTCCCTGCTACGAATTCGGCTACGGGCTTTCCTACTCCGATATAAAAGAAGAATGGCAGGACGAAAACACAGTAATTCTCCAAAACTGCGGTGAATACGATACAGATTACTCCGTCTTGAAATTCGAGTATATCCCGCACAAAAGCCTCTGCGGTTTTAAATCCGTACACATAAAAAAAGGAGAGACACTCAAAGTCTCGTTTGAATAAAAAAGGAGAGACACTCAAAGTCTCGTTTGAATAAAACAAAAAACGCTTATGACACTTTTCGGTCATAAGCGTTCTTTATTTAAAATATTCCTTTATTATACTTTTTCATTGCGTAGAAACTAATAATAAGACCTACTGCAAGCCCTGCTATCATCACCGCCGTGCCGAGTGTTGCGAAAATTTCCTTTTCCGTGTGAATTGCGGCGGCAAGGAAACCGCCATACGCCATAACTGCAACGCCGCAGATAACAGTACCAAGTCCCACCAACCTACCGAAAGGCTTTATATCTTCTTCTGCAACCCGCGCTCTGTGATAAGAGTGAAGCGAGGAAATATTTCCGCGCATATTTGAAATTCCGAGAATGACACATACAATCCCGACTAAAAAAGTACCAATGTAAGCCGCCATAAAAAATCTCCTGTCTTTTTTACAAAACGCTATTATAAAGTGTATTCTTATTATCTTGTTTTAACGGATTGCGCTCTGGAATGCAACCGCTTTTCCGAGTATGGTTATAGTTTCAAGTTCCGCGCCCGAATAAGACAGCGGTGCAAATCTTGCGTTTTCGGGTGCGAGAATGAGTTTATTCTGTTGCGGATAGTAGTAAACGCGCTTCAAAGTCGCCTCATCGTTTATCACAACTGCCGCAATCTCGCCGTTTTCAACCGTGCTCTGCTTTTTCACGAAAACAATATCGCCGTCGTAAATTCTCGCGCCAATCATACTGTCACCGTGGGCGCGAAGGCAGAAGTCCGCGTCAATATCGCCGTTTGCACATATATAAGTCTCGTGCGTTTCGTCTGCGTATATAGGCTCTCCGCACGCAATTTCACCGAGCATCGGTATTTTCTTTATCGCAACGGGCGACAGGTTTGAATACCGTGAGAGTTGCGCCGCGTCTTCGCTTTCCCACCCCATAAGATAGGACGGAGTAGTTTTGAGTGCGTGTGCGATAAGTTCTATTTTTTCTGCGGGAATGTTGCTTATCTCCTGCGTCTCGTATCTGAATATCGTCTGTTTGCTTGTGCCGACCTTTTGCGCAAGTTCTTCAAGAGTATAGCCGAGCGACAAGCGTTTTCTTTTTATTTTCTCGCCTACGGTCATTTTTTCGCCTCATTTCATAAAAAAATTAACAAATACAGAAAAGCAAAGTCCTGTATATCGTACTCTGCTCACATTATACCATAAAATCACGCAATATGCAACAGTTTTTGCAAATATTTTCAATTTTGTCACTTGACAAGTGACGAAATGTGTGCTATAATCACCACAACGCAGAGAAAAGGCAATGTAAGGAATTTTGCCTCTCTGCGCCGAAGCAAAGCAAAATCTTCCCACCGTCGAGACTGCCCCGAGCCCGACGCGATTTCGTTTTCTTCCGGTTTTACGGGAATTTTCCCGGGAAGAGTTTTTAAAAGAGTTAATTTTCTCTTTTCCCTTCTTTTCGCGGTTTGCTGAAAAATCCGCAAAAAAGACGAAAAAACTCTATCGCCCCCAAAAAAGCGCGAAAAAACAAAACGCTTTCCCCTTTGGCGTTATTTTTTTGCACAACTCGTCACGCATTACGTGACAAAGCAGCCGAATTTTTCAAAACGAAGAAATTTTTCAGTTTTCTATTACTTAAATTCTATTTAAAACAGGAGGAAACTACAAATGATAACCATTATAAACGAAGTGTATTATCCGCAACTCTCAATCTGGAGAGACCCCGACGAAATAAAAAGCGAAATAGATAGCATAAAGGCAAGTCTTCGCGAGGCAAACAAGAGAATGACCGCGCTCGAAGCGGCAAAAGACGGCATCGCCGCACTTCTCGACACGCAGGATATAGGCGATGATACGTCTGTCGTGCAGATGCTCGAAGTCCTGCTTGAAAAAGCGGAAGAAACCTATAACGAGTGCAGTCTGCTTTCCGAAAACATAGACAGCCTCAAAGAAGAACTTGACGAATCAATATGGTGGGCAAAAGGCGGAATCACAAAAGACACCCGCAAAGCGTAAACTTTTGTTTACCTTTCCACACAAAATCACATAAAAGGAGAATAATATGGTAACTAACACTCTGCCCCTTTCGGTCAATCGCGTGGTAGTAGCCATTTGCGGCGACTATGACAGAAGAAAACGCGAAATTGAAAAAAAGAAAATAGACGAACAAACCCTTTCCCACTATCGCCGCCTGAACAACCTCATAGACGAAGCGATAACCGAAGAATGTGAAGTCGGCATAAGAAACACAATGCGCGAGGACATCGGAAACGGTGTCGGCCACCGCCGCACTCAACTCTACTACATATCCGCAGGCACGTACAAAACCCGAAAGCGAAACACCAAATACCGCATAGCGAAAAAACTCAATCTGGTATAAATCCGCTTTTAATATTTTTCATTACGCAAGTAATTTGCTTGTGTATTTTACATAAATTTACCCCTTCGCGCAGCGTGGTACTCTTTATAGAGTATCACGCTATTTCTCTTGAAAATACTACTTGATTTTTCCGTGCAATATGCTATAATGAAGTTGCAATACCGAAAGAGCGAAAAAACTCCACGAAAGGTGAAAAAGATGAGAGACTATCTTATTGAATTTTTCCGAAATTTTGAATACGAAGAAAAGGACGCAAAAACCCTTCTCGCAACTTTTGATACCATAAACGGAAACGAAGACGCGAAAAAACTTCTTTTTGACGCGTTATCCGTATATGAAGCAAACTACAAAATAGACTACGCAGAAGAAATAATCGGCAGGGCAAAAAAGATAACCGAGTTAACCGACACCCACCCCTATACCGTCGAATTTCTCTTGTTTGCCTGTATGACTAAACGCCTGAAAGCACTCTACGAAGAAAACGGTCTCGATATGCAGATATACAGAGACAGCGTTCTCGACCTTAAATGGAAACTCTGCGAATGCAAGGAAGTAAGAGGCATTTGCGGCTCGTTTGTCGCGTTGTGGTTTTCGGGATTTTTCAATCTTGAAAGATTCGCTCTCGGCAGACTTCAGTTTGAACTTACAAAAGCGCGCGCAGACTATCAAAAAGACGGCGTAACCCTCAAAAAAGGCGAAAGCATCGTCATAAACGTTCACATTCCGAGGACAGGCACGCCTATGGACAAGGAAAGTTGCGACAAATCCTACGCAATGGCGCGTGAGTTTTTCAAAAACGCAACGGGAAACGATTACGTGTTCGTCTGCCATTCTTGGCTCTTATTCCCACAAAACAAAGAAATACTTCCCTCTCACACAAACGTGTATAGATTTATGTCCGAGTACGATATTGTCGACTGGGGTTACAACGAAGGAAACGACCTCTGGCGGCTTTTCGACACGCAGGAAATGAATCCCGACCGCCTTCCCGCAAACGGCTCGCTCCGCCGCGCATACGTCGAGCACCTGAAAAAAGGTAAAAGAGTAGGCTGGGGATACGGGATAAAGAAGTAACGAGAGAAATGCGGAAACCATCGGCAAAATCCGTATTGCTTCTCATTTAACTTGATAATCAGAGCATATCACACAATATAAAAACTACTATTCAACAAAAAGGCGAAAGGAATCAAGTAATGTCTATCAACTTAAATTCAAACTCCTACAAAGACAAAGTTTACGCCTGCTGGGTTGGAAAAAACATCGGCGGCACAATGGGAACTCCCTACGAGGGAAAACGTGAGATTTTAGACGTAAAGGGCTTTGTGACAGAGGCAAACGTAGTTCTTCCTAACGATGACCTTGACTTGCAACTCGTGTGGCTTCTCGCCGTTGAAAAACTTGGGGTAAAGGCAATAAACACGGCAATCCTCGGTGAGTTCTGGCTCAGTTACATAGTTCCGAACTGGAATGAATACGGCATAGGAAAAGCCAATTTGAAAAAAGGCTTGATCTCTCCTCTCTCAGGTGACTATCAGAATGATTGGCAGCATTCAAACGGTGCTTGGATACGCACGGAGGTATGGGCGTGTATGGCTCCAGGTTGCCCCGACGTTGCGGCAAAATACGCAATGGAGGATGCAAAGGTTGACCACGGCTCAGGCGAAGGCACGTTTGCGGCGGCTTTCGTTGCGGCAATGCAATCTGCCGCATTCGTCATCAGCGATATTCGTAAGTGTATTGATATAGGTCTTGCAAAAATTCCCGAAAACTGCAGAATGGCAGACAGCATCCGCACGGTTCTTGCGTGCTATGACGAGGGCAAAACCGCAATAGAAACAAGAAACATCATTCTCGAACGCAATATGGATATAGGAGACGGTTGGTTTGAAGCACCCTCGAACGTATCCTATGCGATTATCGGTCTTCTCTTCGGCGAAGGCGATTTCAAAAAGTCAATGCTGACCGCAATAAACTGCGGTGACGACACAGACTGTACTGCCGCAACAGTCGGCGCAACGCTCGGTATTCTCGGAGGAACGAGCGCAGTTCCCGAGGATTGGAAAAAGCATATCGGCGACGATATTGTGACTGTATCTATAAACAGAGGCTCTATGGGAAATACCGTTCCCCGTACATGCACAGCACTTTCAAAGCGCGTTATAGCGCAAGCCCCCCACGTGATTGCCGCAAACCACGCGCCCGTTTCACTTGTTGACGGCGATACCGAAATTCCCGAAGATACCGTAGAAATCTTGAAATCAAACGTAAAATACAACGCATACCTTAGCGCCGTAAAGCCGAATACAGTAACGTTTGAATCGGCTTTCGTTACCGCTATCGTTTCCTATGATGGAGATCCCGAAATCACTCCAAATGGCGAGAAGAAGATTCACATCCAATTCAGAAATAATCACGACGCATTCGACAACACGTTGTATAACTTAAATCTTCGCTGGTGGCTTCCCGACGGATTTTCTGTCGAAGGCGGTCGCAAAATGCTGACACTCACGCACAGAAACGCTCACCAAACCGCAAGTTGTGACCTTGACGTCACAATAAAAGCAGGCGACACGGTTGACGCAGTAAGCAGATGCGTACTTGAAGTAACGGCGACAGGTCGTTCCATACCTTTATATATTCCTATCGTCCTTTTGGGATAAAAACAAAAAAATCCCACTTGATATACCTGCCGTAGAGCAGGTATGCGGTTATAATCGCCTCGGTGAGAGGGGAGTTACGATTGACTGCGCCAAGTTATGACGTGACGGCGTCACAGTTTGAGGCAAAAAGGCGATTATATCATAACCGTGAGCGAAAGCGAGCGCCTCATAACTCATAACTAAACATAGCATTTGTACCAACAAAGAAAGGATAGAGAACGTGAAATTTCTCTATCCTTTTCCTATTTGTATGCGATTTTATTTACTTTTGCGAAACTTCAGCGGTGTCGTGCCCGTGAACGCGTAAAAGACCTTGCGGAAATGGTTTTCCGAGTGAAATCCTACGAGTTCGCTTATTTTCGATACAGAATAGCGACTGTTTTCGAGATGCTCGATAGCGATGTTTATTCTTATTGAGTTTACGAAATTTATAGGCGTTTGCCCTAAATTTTTGTTGAACGAATGAAAAATAGTCGACTCACTGACACCGCAATGGTTAGCCAAATCGCAAACCGAAAAAGCCTTGTCCCAATTCTTCGTCACGTACTCGATAGCCAATTGAAGAGTTGTATCAATCACGGTATCGCTCGGTTTCATCTTGACAATAACGCTCTGCAAGAGTTTATAAAACCGCGAATACGCTTCGAGTGTGTCAAGACCGCCGCGTGACAAGAGTTCGGAAATCTGCAAAATATCGCGTTTTAATTCTTCGTCTGAGTCAATTACCTGCGCGCCGTACTTGTAGTTTTCATAATGCATAAAGCAAGAGAGATACACGACCTCAATTTCAGGCTCTCCGTGCCACTCCGAATAGCAGTACACGTTTTCGGGAATGAACACCACGTCCCCCTCGCAAACCTTAAGTTTCTGATTTAAGTATATATAAGTCCCGTTTCCTTTCAGTATAAGTCCGAGACGGGATTTTCTTTTGTTACTGTTGCCTCGGCAGAAATGATATTTGCTGAATATATGCTTTGACGTGCCTAGTTCGGAAACGTAAATATTATCGTTCATACTTGCCCTCTTATCCATTTTTGCAGAATAGTTACTTTTTTTACAGTATATCATATTGAAAAATGATTGTCAATGCAGTAGAATAATAATATAGAATAAAACCACAAAGGAGATATTTATGGACTTCACGAATAAAGTAGCAATATCTACGGGCGCGGCTTCGGGAATGGGGCTCTTGTTTGCGGAAAACTTCGCCGCACTCGGCGGAGCGGTGGTAATGTGCGATATAAACGAAGAAGTACTTACCGAAAAGGCATCCAAAATAAATAGCGAGGGCAAAGGCCGTGCGCTCGCCGTCAAGTGCGACGTGTGCGACTACGAGCAGGTGAAAAACGCTTGCGAGCGCGCTATTGCAGAATTCGGACGCATCGACCTCGTTGCAAACTTCGCAGGCGGATACGGCCCGAGACTCAAAAAGGTGAACGGCGCTCAGTATCCCGAATTCCCCGACATTCCGATAGAAGTGCTTGATTGGAGTCTTGACCTCAATCTTAAAGGGCCTTTCTATTTTGCACACGCGGCACTCAAGTATATGCGAGAAACGAAGGGCGGTCTTATCCTCAATATCGGCTCTGTCACGGGTATGGACGGAGACAACTACGGCATAGACTACCCGACGGCAAAGGCGGCGCTTATGTTCGGTCTTACGAAATCGCTCGCGCAATACGGCGCGCCTTACGGCATAAGATGCGTCTGCATCTCCCCCGGCCCTGTGCTCACAAGAGCGGATATGGCAAGTATGAAAACCCTACTCGGCAGAGCCGCAGAGCCACAGGAAATAATTGATTTGTGCCTTTTCGTTGCCTCGGAAAAAGGTCAGTTTATCAACGGCGAAAACATTATGATAGACGGCGGAAGAAACGCTATGGTTGGTGAAAAAAGATGAAAAAATCTTTCTTGAATTACGACAAACCCCTGCTTACCGCAATGGTGCAAGGAACAACGATAGACAGAATAAAATACCTGATGGACCGCTCCCGCGAGGACGGCGCGGACGCGTTTGGAATGCAGTTCGAACGCCTTCTCCCCGAATATAAGACGAAAGAAACACTCCGCGAACTTTTCGAATATGCGGGCGATTTACCCGTGTATTACACGAATTACAGAGTGTATGAGGGTGTTGGAAAATCCGACGAAACGCTTGCAAAAGAAATGCTCGAATATGCCGAACTCGGCGGCACTCTCTGCGACGTTATGGGGGATATGTTCAATCCGTCAAAAGACGAGTTGACAACAGACGAAAATGCAATAAAAAAGCAACTGGAACTCATAGACGAACTCCACGAAAAAGGCGCAGAAGTGATTATGTCCTCTCACGTGAACAGATATATTACCGCAGAGCGCGCTCTTGAAATCGCACTTGAACATCAAAGACGCGGCGCGGATATATCTAAAATAGTCACGCAGTCCGACACAATGGCAGAGCAGATTGAAAATATGCGTATCATCGACGTATTAAAGCAAAAACTAGACATTCCTTTTCTTTTCCTCACGTGCGGAGAATGTCGCATTCAAAGAAGAGTATGCGGCGAACTCGGTTGTTGTATGTATCTCTGCGTACACGAGCACGACGGTATAGCCACCCCCGCGCAACCGCTTATAAAAAACATTATAGCGATAAGAGAAAACTGATTTTTGTAAACTTTTATTTGCAAAGCACCTTCTAGGAGAAAAAACGCAATGAGAAAAATCAAAATTGCTCAAATTGGCGTAAACCGTTACAGCCACGCGCCCGATATTTTCCACACCTTGTCAATACATCCCGAGGTCTTTCAACTTGTGGGCTACGCCTTAGTCGAGGACGAAAGAGAAACCTGCAAGAGCAAAATGGAGTTTTTTGAAGGTTACCCCGAATTAACACTTGACGAGATACTGAACGACCCCACAATTGAAGCGGTGGCGGTTGAAACGGACGAGATCCATTTGCTTAAATATGCAATTATGGCAGCCGAGCACGGAAAGCACATTCATATGGAAAAGCCGGGAAGCCAGAGCATTCGGGATTTCGAGAGACTGATCGAAACCGTCCGACACACGAAAAAGGTTCTTCACCTCGGATATATGTACCGCTACAATCCCGTGATAGCCGATGCTATCCGCCGCGTAAAAGCAGGGGAATTCGGCACAGTCTACAGCGTAGAGGCGCATATGAGCCGACTTGACGACAACGAGGCAAGAGAATGGTTCGGCAGTTTCAAGGGTGGAATGATGTTCTATCTTGGGTGTCATCTTGTAGACCTCGTTATGCAGATACAGGGCGTGCCCGAGCAGGTCATACCGCTTAACACGGCAACGGGAATTGACGGTATAAACACCGAGGATTTAGGCTTTGCCGTATTGCGTTACAAAAACGGTATATCCGTAATTCGTATGGGCGGTACGGAAATCGGCGGATTCAATCGCCGTCAGTTAGTAATCTGCGGCTCAAAGCGAACGTCAGAGATAAAACCGCTTGAGGACGGCGCAAAAAACGCGGACAGACGGTTTATGCTTTACACAGAGAGCACGGAATCATATATCGGTGAAAACGGAATTGTCGCAAGAGAACACACTCGAAGCGAGGATTTTCAACGATATGAGGATATGCTGCTCTCCTTCGGAGAAATGGTTCGTATGGAAAAGGAAAACCCCTACACGCTTGAGTATGAGTTGTCGCTCTTTCGCACACTGATGCAGTGCTGTAATATCAACTAAAAACAAAAGGAGACTAAAAATATGAAAGCGATTTTAGTAAACGAAGATAAAAGTTTGCGTTGGGACAACGTGCCCGACCCTATAATAAAAAGCGAAGAAGTCCTCGTGAAAATAGAGGCGGCGGCACTAAACCGCGCAGACCTTATGCAAAGAGAGGGCGACTACCCACCGCCTGCAGGGTGTCCTGAATGGATGGGGCTTGAGGTTGCGGGCGAGATTGTCGAAATGGGTGACGGAGCGAAGGCAAACTCAAACTATAAAATAGGCGACAAGGTGTGCGCTCTGCTCGGCGGCGGCGGATATGCCGAATACGTAGCGGTGAAATACGATATGCTTATGCCCATACCGTCAAACTGCTCGATTATTGAGGCGGCGGCAATTCCCGAAGCGTTTGCAACCGCGTATCTCAATCTTTTTATTGAGGGCGGTATAAAAGAGGGCAATACCCTTCTTATGAATGCGGGCGCGTCAGGTCTTGCAAGCGTTATCATCCCTATGGCAAAGGCATTCGGCGTAAGAGTTATAACAACCGTGTTAAGCGACGAGATAGCAGAAAAGATTACCCACCTCGGTGCAGACAGAGTTGTCGTCACGACAAAGGAAGATATTTCCCTTGTGCTCAAAGAAGAACTTGAAAAAGGCCACTCCGTCGACGTCGCAATAGATTGCCTCGGCGGTGAAATAATGGGCAAGTGCATTCACTACCTCACCCACGGCGCGCGCTGGATAATGATAGCGGCACTCGCAGGCACGAAAACCGAGATAGACCTCAAAAACATCTACGTCAGAAACGTGCGTATTATAGGTAGCACACTCCGCTCGCGCACCCCCGAAGTCAAAGCGCAAATCCTTGCAGGTATCGTGCGCGACGTGTACCCGAAAATCGAAGCAGGGCTCGTCAAACCCACAATCCACGCAGTCCTTCCTATCCAAAAAGCAGAAGAAGCGCACGACATTCTCTACAAAGGTCAAAACGTCGGCAAAGTCGTGCTTACGGTCTAAATTCGCCTGTGGCAACAGCCTTCGGTGAAATGATATTGACCTTCGGTCAAATGATGATTCGCTACGCAGAAAATGTAAATTGCAGGGCGGTAACACCTACCGTTTCCGCAAGCAAAACGGCAAAAATACCGATTTTGTAGAGACACCAACATAATAAGCAAAAAAAGGATAGAGAACGTAAAAATTCTCTATCCTTTTTGTTTACGGTCTCGCCAAAACATACCGCTCAATATACCGCTCACCTGAGCGAGGAGATTTTAAATATAATCCTTTTGCTTGTGGTGTCACCAAAATACGAAGTCGAAGGCTCCTTCTCATAAGGATGTTTGCAAATTGAATTGTAGGGACAGGCGTCCTCGACTGTCCGTTAGAGCGAAAATTTAATTCGCAGAAAACCGCAGGTTTTCAACCTTAATAAAAAGTAAGTTTATACTTGCGAAATTGTCTATTTACTAACGATAATATAATTAAAACTTTTTTGCTTGTGGTCTCACCAAAATATACCGCTCAAAATTGAACGAGGGAATTTTGAGTGGAAATCGTTGATTTCGTCCCGAAAGTGTACTCTGTACTCCGAGAGGGCGAAATCGACGATAGAAAATGCCGAATTATAATAGAAATGCGTCAGCATTTCTTTCCGCTTGGGGCAGATTTATACAGACGCATTCTTTTTTATTTAAATTATAGGTTATTCGGCATTTTCGGTTACACCAAAATTCACCGTTCAACAATCATTCGGGGATTATCAATCCATACCCCCCCGCTTTTCTCCTATATACAACACAGGTCTTACCTGTTTCTGCATCTGTGAAGCCGTAGAATTGATGTTCAAGCAGGTTCATCTGCATTATTGCTTCCTCTGCCGACATTGGCTTGAATGGGAAGGTCTTGACTCTGATGTCAAACTCCGCCTCTTCTTCAAACTCGTCCTCGCCTATATCGTCGAAGGCGTTTTCCTTAACTCGTTTTTCAAGACGGGTTTTGTTTTTTCTCATCTGTCTTTCAAGCGACTCTACCGCGCAGTCAAGCGCATTCGCAAAGGTGGAATTTTCCTCTTCGCTTCGGAAAATAGTACCGTTGTAGAGGATAGTTACCTCTACTCTTTCAAGGTCACCGATGACGCTGAATTTTACTACCGCTTCCGCGTCCTCGCCAAAAAATCTGTCAAACTTGGCAAGTTTCTTTTCGGCAAGTTCCTTCATACTTTCCCGAACTGAAATCTGTCTTCCTGTCGTTGTGATCTTCATACATTGTACCACCTTTCTTATGAATGTGGCGGACGGGCGTTATTTTGCATCGTCCGTCACGGGACAGGTTTTCCCCTCTCCCAACTTTATTATAGCACAATTTTTGTTAAAAATAAATAATTTTTCTAAATTTTTTATTACTTTTTTGTGAGTTTTTACGACTTTTTTCGTTATAAATACAAAAAAACGCCGTCTTTTTTCTTTCAAACGGCGCTTTTTTCATTTGTTTTTTATTTTCTTTTTTTACTTTTTCCCTTTGACAAACGGCTTTTTCTTTGTGGCGGAGAAACCCATTTCGCCGACTTTTTCACCGAGGGCGAAGTACTCGCCGTGTGCGTAGGCGCAGAGATTTCCTCTTTCCATACAGAGTTTTCCGTTTTCGTCGAGCATACTTTCGTCGACCGAAACCGAAACGATGTCTGCCATAAACATATCGTGAGTGCCGAGCGAAACTATATCCGTCACGCGACATTCAAGCGCTATCTTGCATTCCTCTATAGTGGGGGCAGAGACTTCCTTCGACGGAATTTTCGTCAGTTTGCAACGCGCAAACTTGTCCACTTTCGCGCCCGTATAGATACCGCAGAAGTCGACCGTTTTCGCTATATCGGCAGATGCGAGATTGATAACAAACTCGCCCGTCTCTTTTATCATTTTGTAGGAATGTCTTTGCGGCCGCACAGAGATATAGGTCTTCGGCGGGTGTGTCGCGAGTATTCCCGTCCAACCGACCGTTATAATGTTTGAGTTTTCCATATCTCCGCAACTCACCATCACAGGCGGCACGGGCGCGAGCAAGGCACTTCCCTTCCAATTCTGTCTTGCCATAGTTTCCTCTTGAATTTTTCTTACTTATCTTGCTTTTTCTGCATACCGAGCCACATAATCGTGAGTAGGCAGTCGGGCAAAATCTTAAAGAGCACGTGTTGCATTTTGGTATACCAATTCGTAACCGACATAACTTTTCCGCGCTTTGCATCTTTTATCGCTTTCGCTACAACGCGATCAACGCGGAGAAGCGGTTTCATAGCAGATGCTTTCGGGCCTTTTGCGTCGGTGATGTCGGTAGCGATACCCAAAAATTCGGTATCTACCCAACCCGGACAAAACGCAGTCGCGCTAACGCCGAGGTGTTTTATCTCATATTTGAGCGCCTTTGTATAGTGAAGAACAAAGGACTTGCTTGATGCGTAGACGTTGAAATTCGGGAGAGGTGTGAAGCAAGAGCCGCTTCCAAGTTGGATTATGTGACCGCCTCGCTTCATATAGGGGATTGTCATATGAGTGATAAGCACGAGCGCCTTTACGTTGAGGTCTATCATTCTTGCGCTTTCTTCTTCGGAAACTTCGGTATAGTCGCCGAATTTTCCAAATCCCGATGCATTGATAAGATATGAAACTTCGGGGTTTTCTTCCTTCAATGCCGCTCTTATCTTCTCTATTCCTTCGCTTGTAGTGAGGTCGGCGCAGATTATCTTCGCCTTTCCGTCAAGTTCTTTTGCGAGTGCCGCCAATCTTTCCTCGCGGCGCGCGATAAGGTAAAATTCGTCTGCCTCTTTTGCACGGTAGAGTTGAAGCGCGAACTCGCGGCCGATACCCGAAGATGCGCCTGTAATAATTGCTACTGACATAATTTTTCTCCTATTTCAATTGCTTTCGAATAATTTTGACTACTTTTGTTTGCTTTTTACTCATTTTCAAGCAAGGAAAGTGTTTTTTCTGCGGCATCGCTTTCCGCCGCTTTCTTGTTTTTGCCGACGCCTTTTGCGTATCCTTTTCCCTCTATCTCGCATAAAACGGTATACGTTTTTTCGTGTTCAGGGCCGATTTCGTCAATTACTGTGTAGGTTGGGCGGTCGAGTTTTTTCTCCTGACACCATTCCTGAAGCAGATTTTTACTGCTCTTTAATGCTTGTACGTTGTTTTTTTCAAGGTATTTTTCAACGTCGAGCATACGGTTGATAAGCGAGATTATGAGCGCCATATCCTTTCCGCTATCGAAATATACAGCGCCGACTATACTTTCAAACAAGTCTTCCATAACCGACGGTTGAGTTGCTATGTTCATTTTCACGTCGCCGCGGTTTAAAAGCAGATATTCGTAAAGTCCGAGTTCGTAAATTCTCTCGGAAAGCATACGCTTGTCGGAAAGCCTGCTCTTTATGTTGGAGAAATTGCCCTCGCGAAGAGTGCTTTTCATACCGCCTTCCGAAAAAGACGAATATTTTTCCATAAGTATAGTAATGACCGATGCGCCAAGCACACTGTCACCGCAAAATTCAAGGACTTCATTGCTCTGTAATTCAACACCGACGGCGCGGAGTTCGTTGCAATACGACTCGCGCGTGAATGCCTGACGCAAAAGTGCCTTGTTCTTAAATTCGTAGCCGATAATCTTCTCAATCTCGGCACAGTTGAATTTTTTCATATCTTCGTCCTTTGGTTTTTCTCTTACTTCCATTTTCAAAAGAAAGCAAGCAAAGAAAAAGCGGTATTATCAGTTTTTTTATTTTTTGGCGAGACTCTGCCGTTTCGCTTGGTGGAATGGTAATGTTTAATTTCGCAAAGCGAAACATCATTGACCGAAGGTCAACATCATTGCGAAGCAACATCATTTCACCGAAGGTGAAACATCATTTCGCCTCGGCGACTGCCGCAGGTGAAAACATCATTTGTCCGCAAGGACAAACCTAAACGGCGACGCGGGGAGTGCCGCAGAGTTGAATATATTCTGTCCTGCGTAGTAGGTGTTGTAGCAATATCTGACCTCGCAGGGATTTTTTATCCAATCGGCGTAAACTTTCAACTCGCCGTTTTCTATTTTCCCGAATACCGAGTCAAAATGCTCACCGTCGGCAGAAAGATACAAATCTGCTACACCGCCGATTATTGCAAGTCCGTCATCATTTGCAAACTTGACGTACACCGCATCTTCTTCAAATCTCGCACAGACGGCGTAGGGGTTTTCCGCCTTTTCGGGCGCGCCGAACGAGTGATTCATCACTTGACGAAAAAGTCTCGATGCAAGTTCGCGCTTGTAGATGGGGTGAACGTTGTTTATATCGCCAAGCCCTGCGCTTGTCGCGAGGTGGCAGTTTTTATACTCAATCGTTGCTTTTCTCTGGTCTTCGCGGATTTCAGGCCAAACGCCGAAATCCTTGTGGTTTTTGTGACCTTGCCCTGCACCCCACGGCGCAAGTTCAACCGCGTAAAAACTCAAATCTTCATTCTTGAATGCTTCTCGCCAAGTGTCCACAAGCACGCCGTATTTTTCAAAATAGTCGCCTCTCGGATGAGCCTCGCCCTGATACCACAACACGAAATTCACACCGTAAGGAGTGATGTCCTCAATCATATTGTGATAGATACAACCGAGGCGGTTTGCGTCAAACGGACCTGCGGGCCATTTCACGCTCGTAAAGTCGATAAAGGGGTAAAGACTTGCATACATTGCGTTTCCGTAGGAATTTTCCATCGGTGAACGGTAAAGTCTTTCTTTTTCATTCAGGAATTCTTTGAATTCTTCGTAGCCGCGCAGAAAATCTTCATAGGGGCGCGACTCGCACACTTTCTTGTGATTTTCGTAATACTGTGCTACTCTTTCGTTTCTATCTTTTGCCCAAGTGGGAATAAAGGATTCTATGCATCTGCAACCCCAGTTGCAACCGATAACGCCGACGGGCACTCCGAGCGCTTTCTGCATCTTTTTCGCCACGTAGTAACCGATAGCGCTGAAGTCCTTCGCCGTTTCGGGTGTGCAACCCTTCCACTTCGGCGCGGAATGGTCCATAAACTGAAAACGCGGCATATTTATATAGTCGCCTTTTATATACTGCGGCGGTATGGAGTAGAAACGGATATTCTTGTTTTCGCTATTCGGTATCTCGTCCTCTGCGCCGTCGGTCACGCCAAGCGGCATTTCCATATTGGACTGCCCTGCGGCAATAAACACCTCACCGACGCAAATATCGCGCCTTACTTCTTCATTTTCTCCGTCGCTTACTTTTATCTCGTAGCCTACGCCTGCTTCGCGAGGGGAAAAGATAGCGCAAAAACGACCGTCTTCACACTTCGCTGTCACGCGCTCGCCGTCAAAAGCAACAGTCACCTCGCGGTCGCACTCACCGAATATTCTTATTTCTCTTTCGCGCTGAATTACCGCGCCGTCAGAAAAAATTTCCGCCAATTTCAACATACACAAAAACCTCTTGTTTTTAATTTTTCACATAAATTGTATATCACAAGGCAAAATTTTCATAGTGGGTTTAGTTTGAAAAAATAGAAATATATTCCTTTTTTCTCTTTATGCGGCTTTGTTTTGCTTTTCGCCGCTTGTAAGGTCTTTTATCCATCTGCGACTAAAGAAGTGTCGCATAGTGAGTATTGTTTTCGGCACGTCTTCCGCTACGTACATAGCAAAGACGAGCAATGCAAACGGAATTTCCGTGAAAAGTCCAAGCACCACAACGACGGGCACACCGACAAGATACAAGGAAAGAGCATCGCACAAAAATCCCGAAAGCGTATCACCGCCCGAACGGAATATACCGCATATAGCAGTATAGGAAATCATCTTGATAGGCAACCATAAGCCGTAGTTAAAGAGCAATACCGATGCGACAAGATGCGCCCCCTCCGTCTCTATCGGCAGAATGGAAAGCACAGGTGTACGCAAAAGTATCATCAAGATACCGACAACAACACCGACAAGGGGGGTCATCACGATAAAGCGGCGCGCAGTTATAAACGCTTCGTCGCGTTTTCCCTCTCCTACACGCTTTCCGACCATTATCGCGCTCGCGTTACAAATACCGACAAAGAAGACGAAAAATACCTGCTGGAAAGTATCGTAAACGGTGTAACCTGCGTGGTTTTCCGTACCTTGTCTCGCTATTACCATAACGTAGATATTCGTACCTATCGCCCAAAGAGCCTCGTTTGCAAGTACGGGGGTAGCCACTTTTATGAACTTCTTTGCAAACTCGCGCGAGAAACCGAATATCTGAGAAAGTCTTCCGCGCAGAGCATTATCGCGGAACGCGATATACAAAAGAACGATAAGAGCCTGAACAAATGCGCCTATGGTAGTCGCTATCGCCGCGCCTTTCATCTCAAGTGCGGGGAAACCTAAATTACCGTTTATCAAGCAGTAGTTGAGGAAAGTATTCACACACACCGACACGCCCGAAGACACAAGCGGCAACACAACCGACTCCGTCGCTCGCAATGCGGCGCAACTGACCTGTGAGAACATCACAAACACGATAGCAAACGAGTAAAACTTGAGATACTGCGCGCCCGAAGTTATAACCGATGTGTCCGTGTTGTTGAAAATATGCATAAGCGAAACGGGGAAGAAAAAGAATGCAAGAGCCGCCAAGACGGCTATAATCATTGCGGCGGCGAGGGAAAGGCCGTACACCTTTTTTATTGATTTGTATTCTCTTGCGCCCCAGAATTGCGATATAAGAGCACTCGCGCCCGAACTTACGCCAAACGATACGACGTTTAGCATAAACGAAAAACGGCTGGCAATGCCCATAGCCGACGTCGCCGCGTTTCCAAGCGTCATAACCATAGAGGTATCTATAAGCGTGGCGCAAGAAACGAGAAGATTCTGCAACGCAATGGGAATTGCCAGTTTGAGCGCGGTAGCGTAAAAGTTTTTGTCAATTTTGAGTGACATATTAAATTATTTTACCTATCCGTTCTATTTTTCTTTTTTATTTCTCGCCGACTACCATTTTTTCCGTATATTCGGCGAGTTTTTCTTTGTATATGGGTTCTTTTTTCTTTTCGTCAAGATATTTCTTTATCTGAAGATAAGTATATCCTGCATGGTCGGGATATTTCTCGTCCATATTATCTTCCCAGAACTTGATTTTTTCTTCAATTGTGGGGTATGCGTTTCTATCCCACGCAAGATGATAATCAACGAAAGCGATAGAGCGAAGTTTCTGCTCATAGGCGTAACGCTCTGCGTTATCTTCGGTGAAGTTGGGAAGCGACACTGTGCCGTCTATGACGGATTTCACTGTGGGGTGGGTGACGTTTATTCCTTGGTCGATAAGGAACAGTCTCGCCATAACTTCGTGACCTATTGCCGTCGGGTGAACTCTGTCACCGCCAACAATGGAAGGCGCGCCTTTTTCTGCAAGTCCGTCTATTATCTCTTTCATAGGCGTGATGAAATCAACCGTGTTTTTGAGGTTGTATTTTTTCAAGTTTTCGCAGTCACGCGCAAAAATCTCACACAAAGCGTCATAGCAACCGCGGAGATTTTTCGCAGGAATGTCTGTTATTTCATCATAGGGCGTAGACGAGCAAAGCGTTATCGGCAGACCGTTTTCAGAGAAAAGTTCTGCGAGTTTTATCATATTTTCACAGTGCGAGTCTTTCGCTCTCTTTCTGCGTTCAAGGTTTTCTTCCGTGGGGTTTTCCTCTGCGTAAAGGTCGCGGTATATGTCGTTCATACCTGCCATAAGTACGACTTCTGTCGCCTCTGTGTCCATTACGTCATCGACAAAACGGCGCACCATTCCGCCTGCGCTGTCGCCGGGAACACCTTTGTTGTAAATACGCACGTTGAGCGAGGGGAAATTCGTCTTGTAGTAGTCGAATATTTTCGCAACGAAACGACCGTTTGTAATAATACTGTCACCGACGAAAAGCACTCGCGCATCTTTTTCAAACATTTTATTCATAGTATTTTCCTTTTTATGCTTATGCTTATGCGAGAAACTTATTTGCAAAAAAGTTCCTCCCGCTCTTCAAAAAAACATGCACTGTTTATTTTTTGCTTGTGGTCTCACCAAAATATACCGCTCAACATACGCTCACCTGAGCGAGGAGATTTTGTGGGAGATTTTTCGATTTTTTGCGAGAGGCGTATATTATACGTCGGAGCGAAAAAGCGGAAAAAACAAGCAAAATATAATTTGTTGGAGAAAACCGTAGGTTTTCAACCTTAAATAAAGATGAATTTATACCCACGAAAATGTCTGTAAGCAAACGAAAATATAATTAAAACTTTTTTGCTTGTGGTCTCACCAAAATATACCGCTCAAAAAAGTCCAACGATTGTGCCGTCTTCCTGCACATCTATACGTTCAGCGGCGGGAGACTTCGGAAGACCGGGCATCGTCATAATGTCACCCGTGAGTGCAACGATAAAGCCTGCGCCTGCGCTAACTTTTATATTTCTTACCGTTACGGTAAATCCTTCGGGTGCGCCGAGTTTCGTCATATCGTCAGAGAAACTGTACTGCGTTTTTGCCATACATACGGGCATTTTATCAAGTCCGAGCGAAACGAGTTGCGCTATCTGCTTTTTCGCCTGGGGAGTGAAGATAACGCCGTCGCCGCCGTAAATCTTCTTTACTATCGCTTCGGTCTTTGCCTCTATTGTTTCGTTTTCATCGTAAGCGAAATGGAAATCGGGCGTCTCTTCTTCGCAAAGTCTGACTACCTCACGAGCGAGTTCAACACCGCCTTCGCCGCCCTTCGCCCATACGTCGGAAAGACATACGTTAACACCGAGTTCACGGCATTTTTCCATAACTGTCTTTACTTCGTTTTCGGTATCTGTCGGGAACTTGTTGAGCGCAACGACTGCAGGAAGACCGTAAACGTTCTTGTTGTTGGAGAGGTGGCGGAAAAGATTGGGTAGTCCGCGCTCTACCGCCGCGCAGTCTTCCGTGTTAAGTTCCGTCTTCGGAAGTCCGCCGTGCATCTTGAGCGCTCTTATGGTCGCAACAAGTACAACGGCAGAGGGGGTAAGTCCTGCAAATCTACACTTAATGTCGAGGAATTTTTCTGCGCCGAGGTCTGCGCCGAATCCTGCCTCGGTTATCGCATAGTCACCGAGTTTGAGCGCGAGTCTCGTTGCGGTCACGGAGTTACAACCGTGAGCGATATTTGCAAAAGGTCCGCCGTGCACAAGCGCAGGAGTGCCTTCAAGAGACTGAACGAGGTTCGGTTTCAATGCATCTTTGAGCAACGCCGCCATTGCGCCCGTTGCTTTGAGGTCGCCTGCGGTAACCGGCTTTTCGTCATAGGTATAACCTACGATAATTCTCGAAAGTCTTTCTTTCAAGTCGGCAATCGAGGAAGAAAGGCACAAAACCGCCATTATTTCAGATGCAACTGTGATGTCGTATCCGTCCTCACGCGGTACGCCGTTTACACGGCCGCCAAGACCGTCGGTAACGAAACGGAGTTGTCTGTCGTTCATATCAACGCATCTCTTCCAAGTGATGCGGCGAGGGTCAATATTGAGGGAGTTACCCTGATAGATGTGGTTATCAAGCATAGCCGCGAGCAAGTTATTCGCCGCGCCTATTGTGTGGAAGTCGCCCGTGAAGTGAAGATTGATGTCTTCCATAGGCACAACTTGAGCATATCCGCCGCCTGCTGCGCCGCCCTTTACACC
>JAZOLR010000171.1:0-1729 GCA_045653255.1 Eubacteriales bacterium
CGACAGCTGGGCGGTTATGTGGGACGAAAAGTACAAGGGCGACATTCTCACCTTCAATAACCCCCGCGACTCGTTTGCAATTGCTCAGCTCTTACTCGGTATTGACCTCAACACTACCGACAAGGCGGATTGGGACAAAGCCGCTGAAAAGCTCAAGGAACAGGATAAAATACTCCAGGGTCGCGTTATGGACCTTGTGTTCAACAAGATGCAGTCAGGAAACGCCGCGATCGCCGCGTACTACGCAGGCGACTTCCTTACCATGAAGGATATCAACGACGATCTCGAATTCGTTTACCCCAAGGAAGGCGTTAACATTTTCGTTGACTCGGTATGTATACCCAAAAATCATCAGAATTACGAAGCCGCGCTTATGTATATGAATTTCCTGCTCGAGCCCGAAATTGCTCTTGCAAATGCAGAGTACATTTGCTATGCTTCACCTAATACTGCAGTTATAAACAGTAAAGACTACTCGCTCAAGGACGAAAAGATTCTCTACCCCGACGAGTACCCCAAGACTCAATACTTCCACGATCTTCCAGCTGAAATTCGTTCCTACTACGAATCCCTTTGGGAAGAGGTCCTGAGATAACAAAAAAAATCCTGCGATTTGAAATCGCAGGATTTTTTCATATTGCTTTAACAAGCATCGCAAACAAAGTCAAAAGAATCAGGAATGCGAAATTGAATACCGAGAACATCAGTATGTACTGTCCGCTTTTTCCCGGGTTGTGTCGGACGTATTCTCTGAAGGTAATAAGACTTGCAAGTGAAGATATCAAGGTACCGACGCCGCCGATATTCACACCGACTAGTAAGTCGGCATAATTTTGAGTGAACTGTGACAATAAAATCGCACTTGGCACGTTGCTTATAAACTGACACGAAAAAACACTTACCAAAAGCGTATTCTTTTCGAGAAGCATTCCGAAAAAGCTTCGCACAACTTCTATTCGTGCCATATTTCCCGCAAACACAAAGAAAAACACAAACGTGAGTAAAAGCGGATAATCAACGTCATGAAGTGCTTTTCTGTCTGCAAACATCAAAACGAACGGAATTATTATAAGACCGAGATAATACGGAACAGAACGGAACACGATTGCTATTGCAAGTGCAAAAAGCGCGAGGTATAATGCCGTGCGAGGCGGTGAGAGATGTATGGGCTCGCCCATAATCTCAAGTGGCTCGCTTTTTACGAAAATTACGCAACAAAGGGTTATAAGCGTAATGGCGAACAAGAACGTGGGCGCCATTATTTTCACAAACTCGAGGTTTGGAATATTGTATTTTGTGTAGATATATAAATTCTGTGGGTTTCCGAATGGCGTAAGCATTCCTCCGAGATTGGCTGCAATGTTCTGCATTATGAACGTAAACGCCATATATTTTTGCTTTCCGGTTGAGCTCAGAACGAAATACCCGAGAGGTAAAAACGTCAGAAGAGCCATATCGTTTGCTATCAGCATTGAGCCGATAAACGTTATGTAAACAAGCGCGAGCACACTCATTTTAGCGGTCTTGAACATTTTTACGATGCTTTGTGCAAGCATATAGAAAAAGTTGATATCTTTAAGTGCGCACACTACTGCAAGAACGCTGAAAAGGCAGGTGAGCGTTTTGAAACCAAAGTATCCGAGGTATTCCCTGTCTATCGGCACAAAGAATTGGGTTACAAACGCTGCCACAAGCGCGACCACCATTACCGCATTTTTCTTTATAAATG
>JAZOLR010000172.1:0-3216 GCA_045653255.1 Eubacteriales bacterium
CGAAGAGGAGATACGCTTTTTGACATTGCAAGACGATTCAACACAAGTGTACTGAAACTGTGGCGTAACAATCCGTCTTTGCGAGGAAAAAGCGATTTAACACCGGGGCAGCCCATAACAATATCATATCCACCTGCCGAATACGGTGCTATTACGTCAAACGGATATGCATTCCCAAATATATCGCGAGAAGTCCTTCGCGCAACACTTCCTTATCTAACGTACCTATCAATATTTTCATATAGCATAAATCCAGACGGAACACTTCGCGCCCCCGACGATGACGAGTTGATTTCAATCTCAAAACAGTATAATACCCTTCCCATTTTGGTACTCACTTCCATTTCCCAAAATGGCGGTTTTAGTGAAAATTTAGTTACTGAATTTCTTCAAAACAAAGAAGCGCAAGAAAAAACGATAAACGAACTTCACAAGATACTCAAGAAAAAAGGATATAGCGGAATCGACGTTGATTTTGAATATATAGGCAAGAACAACGCAGACAACTACACAGAATTCATAAAAAATCTACGGCAGAAAATTTGCCCCGACGGATTTTTTGTTTTTGTGGATCTCCCGCCGAAGACTTCCGAAGAACAAAGCGGCACTTTATACGAAGGTCAAATATACAACGATATAGGAGACGTTTCAAACGCAGTAATGCTCATGACGTACGAATGGGGATATACCTATAGCCCACCTATGCCCGTTGCACCTATTGACAAAGTACGAAAAGTAACCGAATTTGCGGTGGAAGAAATACCTCACGAAAAGATCACTCTCGGAATCCCAAGTTACGGTTATATTTGGCAATTGCCGTACGAAGAAACTTCACGCGCAAAAAACATTCCAAGCGGAAAAGCACCGCAAATAGCATTTGAAAACAAGACTAATATACAATTTGATGAAAAATCTCAAACTCCATATTTTACATTCTATGAAAAAGAAGGAGAAACCACAAGAGAAAATATCGCTTACTTTGAGGACGCGAAAAGTATAAAAGCCAAACTCGAACTTGCGCACGAACTTGGCTTAAAAGGTGTAGGCTATTGGACTGTAATGAATTACTTTACACAAAATTGGGTTCTTTTAAATTCAATGTTTGATATTGTAAAAGGATACGACGTATCAAACTTCTGTCAAAATTGAGTGAAATACGGTTTCAAATTTTGGCAGACTTACTTATATTAAAGAAACGCAACGCATTTTCGCAAGTTATGCGCGCACACTCTTCAGTAGTGATCCCCCACAAAGACGCTAAAGTATTATTTGTGTACTCCAAATAACCCGAATGATTTATCTTTCCTCTATGAGGATGAGGAGTGAGATACGGGCAATCGGTTTCAATCAAAACTTTATCTTTCGGGAGTGCTTTTGCCACTTCAGCAACGCATACGGCATTTTTGAACGTGACACTTCCTGCAACGGATATATACCTTCCGCGGCGAACAAGTTCTTTTGCCATTTCAAGACTTCCGCTATAACTGTGGAATACACCTTTTACGTCTTTGTATTTTGTGGCAATATCAAAGCAATCTCCGTGTGCTTCTCTATCGTGAATCACAACAGGCAAGCGCAAGTTTTGTGCCATTTGTATTTGCGCTTCAAAGTATGCTATTTGCTTCTCTTTTTCTATCGGCTCCCAATGATAGTCAAGGCCGATTTCGCCCAAAGCAACAACTATATCGGAGTTATCCTTAATAAGCGACTCAACAGTATTGAGGGCGGTTTCCATATCACTTTCTTCTTTGCAATCGCCTGGGTGAATTCCTATTGCCGCATACATATTCTTGTGACGGCGGCATTGCTCGATCGCTATGCGAGAGTTTTCAGAATTTGTTCCCACGTTGACAATATAAGAAACGTTTCCATCAAGCAAGAGGGCGTCGATTAAAGAATCGACGCTCCCATTTTTTGCCTCCTCAATCAGTTTACTGTCGTAGTAATGTGAATGAGAATCAAAGTACATCTATCTTACCCTTTCTCCAAGAGGTGTAGCATCGTCAAGGAAAACTACCCTTACTTCCTCTTCACCCGATGCCAAAAGCATACCGTGGCTCTCAACACCGCAAAGTGTTACGGGGGCGAGATTTGCAACTATTATAACCTTTTTGCCAATCAAATCTTCAGGCTCATAGAATTTCGCAATTCCAGAAACTACCTGACGTTTCTCATAGCCGAGGTCTACCTGAAGTTTGAGAAGTTTTTTAGCCTTCGGAACTTTTTCACACGCAAGGATTTTTGCCGTGCGAAGTTCTACGTTTTTGAACGCATCAATGTTTATTGTAGGCTCATGTTCGGGTTCTTCTATCGGAGCATCTGCTTTCGCTTTTGCTTCTTCTGCCTGCCTTTTTTCTTCAATTTTCTTCATAAATGCCGCTTCGTCAACTCTTGCAAAAAGAGTATGTGCTTCGCCGAGAGGTTTTGCAGACTCCAAAGCGCCAAATTCATTGACAGTAGAATAATCCTTTTTATCCGTTGCGAGTTGAGCAAATATATCTTCGGAAGTAGAAGGAATGAAAGGTGTAAGAAGTACTGCGCCAACACGAATGGTTTCAAGCAAATTGTAAATTACAGTAGCGAGACGAGGCTTTGATGCTTCATCTTTCGCAAGTACCCAGGGTGTAGTTTCGTCAATATACTTGTTTGCACGACGGAGCATTGTGAATATACATTCAAGTGCATCGGCAATATGGTAAGCATCCATGTTTTTCTTTGCTTCCGCAATAGCATTTTTTACAGTAGCCTTGAGGTCTGCGTCAAACTCTGTCTCTTCCGCAGGGGTAGGCACAATACCGTCAAAATACTTCTTCGTCATTGCGTGTGTACGGCTAACAAGGTTTCCAAGATTGTTTGCAAGGTCGGTATTAAAGCGATTTATAACGTTTTCATAAGTTATGCTACCGTCGTTTGCATACGGCATTTCAGAAAGCGCGTAGTATCTAACTCCGTCAACGCCGAATTCCTCTGCAAGTTCATCAGCATAAACGACGTTTCCTCTTGATTTTGACATCTTGTCCGCACCAAAGTTGAACCAAGGATGTCCGAATACTTTACGAGGAAGTTCTACACCGAGTGCCATAAGCATAATAGGCCAATAAATTGTGTGGAAACGAAGAATGTCTTTTCCTATTATATGAACATCAGCAGGCCAATAATGGTTGAACAAGTCGGGTTGAGTTTCGTTTTCGGGATCATATCCAAGCGCTGTTATAT
>JAZOLR010000173.1:0-6815 GCA_045653255.1 Eubacteriales bacterium
CGTCGTGCGTTTTGACGAGTTGACGCATTTCACGGAATTTCAGTACCTTTATCTGATTTCGCGAGTGCGCGGTGCAAACGAAAATCCAAAGCAGATAAAGTCCTCAACAAACCCCGGCGGCGTGGGACACGCTTGGGTGAAATCACGGTTTGTAGACCCTTCTCCTCCCGACACTCCTTTTTCCTCCGATGACGGCGCGAAAAGGGTGTTTATTCCGTCCAAAATAGACGATAATCTGTTTCTTATGAAAAGCGACCCCGACTATAAAAAGCGCCTTTGTTGTCTTCCCGAAGCACAGAAAAAGGCGCTTCTTTACGGTGACTGGAATATTTTCGAGGGGCAGTATTTCACGGAGTTTGACTATGAAAAACATACCTGTGAGCCGTTTCCCATACCTAAAGAGTGGCGAAAATATCGCACAATCGACTACGGTCTTGACCGTCTTGCGTGTCTTTGGTGTGCTATCGACAGTGAAAGAAACGTGTACGTTTTCCGTGAGAAGTGCGAAAGCAACCTTATGATAAGCGATGCCTCAAAAGCGATACTTGACCTCACGCCCGAAGACGAGGACATATACGCGACTTTAGCGCCACCTGACTTGTGGGCGAGAAGTCAGGAATCGGGCAGAAGCAAGGCGCTTTTGTTTGAGGAAAACGGTGTCCGTTTTACTCGCACGTCAAACGATAGAGAAACGGGTTGGCTTTCTGTAAAGGAACTTTTGAAAGTTGACGAAAAAGGGCGCACGCGACTGAAGATTTTCCGCAACTGCACGGAGATAATAAAGTGCTTGCCTATGCTTCAAATTGACCCTGCGCGCCCGACGGATACGGCGACAGAGCCGCATAATATCACTCACGCGCCCGATGCTCTGCGTGGATTTGCCATTTATTATTCAAGACCGAACGAGGAAAAAGAAAATATTCTCCGCGCGGTGTGGACAAGCGACATGTGGCAGGACTACGAAAACGCAGACGAAGAGGAAAAGAAATACCTAAAAAAGAAATACGGAGAACCGATATGAGAACAGAAAAAGGAAAAGGGCGACTTTTATTTTTCGAGTCGCTTTACGAAAAAGCAAAAAACCGTCAAAAAGACACAATAGACGGTTTTGACTGTAATATGTCCCAATACCGAGGAAGTACGGAAATAGACGGCTCGCAGAAAAAGGCGACTTCGATAAGAAACATAACCTACGAACTTATTGAAGCGCAAGTGAAGTCCGATATTCCCGCACCGAAGGTAGAGCCGAAATGTTACAGTGAGAAAAAAGGCAGAAACGCAAAGTCGGTAGAAAGACTTTGCTCGCAACTGCGCGATACTCTTCCCTTTGAAGCAATGAACGATATGGACGAGCGATATACCTATATCTACGGCGCTAGCGTGTGGTTTGTGGAATGGGACAACGGCATACGCACTCACACAGAGTCGGGGGAAGTGAAAGTTTCCTGTATAAATCCGCGAGACTTTTTTCCGCAACCCGACATATCCGACCTTGACGGAATGGATTACTGCTTTCTGCGTTTTCACACTACTCGCGATTCACTTGCAAGAAAGTACGGAATAAGCGAAAAGGAAGCAGAAAAGGCGGAAATCGAAGCGGAAAGCGTTCAAGAAAGCGACGGCGACGGTGTTACCGCTATCGTTTGCTTTTACAAAAATGAAGAGGGCGAGGTGTGTTGCTTTGCCTTTTCGGGCGAGGTTATTCTGCTTGATATTGAAAACTATTACAGACGGAAAAGATACACCTGCAAAAAGTGCGGTAGGTCGCGTGAACTCTGCGTATGCGAAAACGCGGAATACGAATGCAAAGACGACAGAGTGGAGATACTCGACTCTGACGTAAAAAGAAGCGACGGAAGTATAATTCCCTCGCACACACCGCGCCTTTCGCCTATCGGTGAGGTCTTGTCGAAGAGGCTTTCGGTATGTGACGAAAACCACTTACATAACGCACTCTTGGAGAAGACGAAAATTCCCTACTACACACCCACTCGTTTTCCCGTAGTTATAAGAAAAAACACTTCAAAAGACGGCTCTGTATTCGGACAGAGCGACTGCGAATTTATACGGCCTGAGCAACAGGAGATAAATAAACTTGAAAGCCGTATTATGCAGAAACTTCTGCGCGCCGGTATCACACCGATAGTGCCCGAAGACGCGCAAGTGACGCTCAACAACGGCATTTTCGGGCAGATGATAAAACTGAAACCGGGCGAAAGCGTCGGAATGTACGGCACAATAGACACAACTCCGTCAATAGCGCAGGACGTAATGCAGTCCGACCGTCTCTACGAGCACGCGAAAAGAATTATAGGAATTTCCGACACCTATATGGGACTGAACGACGATTCGGCACAGTCGGGAAAGGCAAAGCAACTTCAAGTTGAGCAGGCGGCGGGCAGACTTGAATCAAAGCGCAGAATGAAGCAGAGCGCATACGCGGACATTGACAGAATAATCTTCGAATACTACCTTGCATACGCAGACGAGCCGCGCGAGATAGCCTATAAAGATGCCTACGGACGTACACATAACGCGCACTTCAACCGTTACGACTTCGTTGAATTTGACACGGTGACGGGTGAGTATTACTACGACGACGGCTATCTTTTCTCGATAGACTTAAACGGCGGAGTAGAGCAAAGGCGCGAACAGTTGTGGGAAAAGAATCTCGAAAACCTCAAAGCAGGTACGCTCGGCGACCCCGAAGCGCCTATAACGCTTTTACGCTATTGGCAAAATCAAGAGCGCGCGCACTATCCTCACGCAAGGGAAAACGTGGAGTATTTCCAATCCCTGCTTGAAGAGGAAAACGCCGTAAAAGAAGAAAAAAGCGCAATCCCCGAAATAAACACAATAAACCGAAAGGAAGGAATTTATGGCAAAGAAAACTACAACGAAAACCCTTGAGGACTTCATAAAAAAGTATACCTCGTCGGGTGCAAAGACCTATGCGGACTTCCTTCGCGCAGAGGGAGACGAAAGTGAAGACGCCTACGCCTATGCAGAAAGAGACGCGGACAAGACCTACGACCGCGCACGCGCATCATACGGGCAAAACGGCGAAAAACTCGCCTCGCGCGGACTTTCGGGCGGTGGATATGCCGCATACCTTGACGCGAATGCATATTCCGAGATGCAAAAGACGAAAAGAGAGGCGCTCGAAAGAAAAAACACAGCCGAGCGAAGAAACAAACTGAAATACTCGGACTACCTAAAAGACTACCAAAACGAAAGAGAGAAAACTCTCAAAAGTGTGGTAGACGATATAGCAAACCGCTCTTTTGATGATAAAGAGGCGGCAAGCGAATATGCACTCATCGGCGGTCTTGACGGTGAAATTGCAGAAATAGCGGCAGACCTCGGAATGAGCGCGAGCAAATCAAACTGGCTCACGCCCGAAACGAAAAGAAAACTTATCGACTCGCTCGTAGGCAAAGACTACAGCCGAGGAAGCCTTTACTACTATTTAACGGCAATCGGAATGTCTCAAGACGAGGCAAACGAACTCGCCGATACTATATACGCTCTTGCAAAGAGCAAAAAATACAGCAATAAGTGGTAATGTAAATATTAGTTTACATTACAATTTGTACCCATTTCAAGTTGAAACTGTGCTAAAGTCTTTTTGTAGCCTGAAAGGAGAAAGAACATGAGAAAAGAAAGAGAAACTTTCACAAATCCCTACGCGACAAACGCCGGCGGCAAGATAGAAGCCCCCGCGAAGAAGAAGTCAGAGCCTAAATCAAGCGTTATTACCCCTAACGCAAAGAAGTAAGCAAGATAAGCAAGAAAGGAAAAAACAAATGCAAGAAAAAACCGAAATGCAAGAAACGGAAGAAATCGAAGAAATCAACTCACCTCAAACAGAAAGCGAAGAAGAAACAAAGACAAGCGAAGACCTAGAAAAAAGCGAAGACCTAGAAAAAGCGATAGAAGATTTCGAGAGAATGGCAAACGAGGACCTCTCTGAAATAAAGCGTCTTTTCCCCTCGTTTTCCGATCTCTCACACGTGCGTGAACTTGACCGCGCGGAACGCTTCGGCGAGATGAGAGAGGCGGGTTTCTCTGTAGAGGAAGCGTTGCTTGCGACAAACTACGAGCGCATTTTTGAAACCATCATGAAAAAGGCTCGCTCAATCAACGGAAAATCGCATCTCGTGAGCAGAGTCCCCACCTCATCGGGCGGCGACGCGGTAGGTATGACAAGCGAAGAAATGCGTAGTGCAAAGGAAATGTTTTCAGGACTTTCCGAGCGTGAAATTCAGTCTCTTTATAAAAGAGCGATATCATAAATAACAAAAAATCAACTTAAAGAAAGGCAAAAAATATGTTCAGATTAGTAAAAATTCTCAACGGAAGAATAAACGAAAGCGAACCTATGAAACTCCCCACAAGCGCGGGTGTTGAATACGCTTTCGGCTCTATGCTTACGCTTTCCTCGGGCAAACTCACAAACTGCACGGCAACTGCAAAGCCACAGTTTTTGTGCGGTGAGGACGCAAAAGCAGACGAAAAGTCCGAAATTACAGTATATCCTATCGACGCAAACCAGATATTTGAAACGAAAGTGAGTGCTTCCCCCGCTTCCCTCTTTGCAGGAAGCAAAGTAACGCTTTCCATAAACGGTACATCGGCGGACGGCGTAACTGCGACAACTACGAACGGTGTCGTAGAAATTTTTGACCTTGCGGGCGCAACGCAGGCAGGCGACAAGGTTTGCGTAAGAATAGTGTAACGCTATATAAAGCAATGCAAAGAATAAGTTAAAAATAGCAAAAAAGAAAGGAAAACAACGAATGGCAATTGTATATTCAAAATCAAGCGGTCTCAATAACGCCCAAATAGGCAAACTCGAAACACCTATCAAAATGGTAATCGAGCACGAAAGCGATATGCAGACAAAAAGGGGCGGTATCTGCGACTGGCTTTTCAACGTGGAAAAATCCGCAAAATTCGGTGAAACTATCGTAGGTCAGAATGAATTCGACGTATTCACCGCGACAGAAGAGGGCGCAGGTGCGGAAAACGACTCTCTTGAGGAAACCTACAAGAAGTTCATTGAACACATTCAGTTCATGAAGGAATTCACTGTCACCGCGCAGATGATGGAAGACGCAAACTACGGTGTTGCGGCAGATGCGAAGCGCAGAGCCGAAAACTTCACACGTGCATACTACAAGACTATGCACAAGATATGCGAATACGCGCTTTCAAACGGCGAAAAGAAGTCGGGCATCTTCGCAAAAGCAAAACTTGACCTCACCGCGCCCGACGGACTTCCCCTCTTCTCGTCCTCTCACAAGTGGGGCGCAAAGAAGTCTAACGGCACACAGTCTAACTACTTCTACGGCGATATTTTCGGCACTTCCGCAGGAGACGTGCGTACTCTTTCAACAGGCGCTTTTGAAGAGGCTCTTTCCGAACTTTCGTCAAAGATACGCAATATGAAGGACGAAAACGGCGAGGTGCTCGGCTACACGGCAGACACACTCGTACTTCCCGGAAACCGTCCTGCCGCAGAAGCGATAGCGAAGAAGGTATGCGGTTCTGAAGGCGCACTCGGTAACGGCTACAACGACATAAACCTTCAGTACGGCAACTGGAACATCGTCATTATGCCCAACTGGCAGACTGCCGATGACCGCGTGATTATTATGTCGAGCGAGGCTAATAAAAATCTCTGCGGTAATATGTTCTTCAACCGTGTTCCGCTTACGGTTTCAAACTGGGTGGACAACCACACAGGAAACTACATTTGGAACGGTCGCTGCCGTTTCGGCGTAGGTTTCGGTTCATACAAGCATATTCTCCTTGCAGTAGACTCCGCCGACGCAGTAAGCGGCGCAACTGCCCTCTGATAAGATTATGACAAGGGGCTATCTCAATTCAATGAGATAGCCCTATTTGTAAATATTTATTTACATTTCAATTCAAAAAGGAGAAGAATATGACTGTAAAGGAACTTCATAACGCGACGGCGGCGCTCGGTTTCGAGGATGCTCTCGAGAGCGCGGAAATATTCTATGCCGCCGCAAACAGAGCGCTTTATTGCGCTAACAGAATACGTCCGAAGACGGAGGAAATATATATTTCGCAGAATAGCGACACAATCCCAGACACAGTAATAAACGGACGCGGATATGTACTTCACAGAGAAGCAAAAGACAAAGGGGATTTTCTCTGCTACGCGCCAAGACCGTTGCTTTTCGGAGTGCGTGCGCTATGTGAAGATGAAGATTTCATTATTTGCGCAAATAAAGATATTCTTGTGTCGGCGGATATATCGGGGGATTTGCGAATAGTTTACTACGCGTGCCCCAGAAAAATTAAAAACGACGACGAAGAGGAAGAGATAGACCTTGACGAAGATATTTGTCAGATACTTCCGCTTCTTGTCGCGTCTTACGTATGGCTTGAAGACGAGACTGAAAAGGCAGTGTCCTACAAAAACCTTTTCTTTGCGGAAGCGAGAGAAATAGAATCGTTTGCAAAAAGGCGCGGCAGTGCGCTCTACGCAAGCGACGAGGGGTGGGATAAGTAATGGCTGAATTCAAAAAAACGGCAGAATATTCACGTTATTACGGAGATTTTTCGGGAGTTGACCTTTCAAGTTCGCCGTCCGCTCTTCTTTTGTCGCGGTGTTGCGATATGAGGAATATGTACCGCGACTATTACGGCTCTGACGGGGCATCGCTTGAAACCGTGCCGGGATTTCGCCGTCTTCACTCTTTTTCCGTTGACACAGAGAGAAGAAAGATAAACTCGCTTTTGCGCTTTTCTCCTTCTTGGGAAGACGGGGAATTCATAGCGGT
>JAZOLR010000174.1:0-15619 GCA_045653255.1 Eubacteriales bacterium
GGATAGAGTATTAATCGGAGATCTGCGTGAAAAGATGGGCTTACGCGGTGTTGATATAACTGACGCTATCACAATGGGCGGATTAACCGCTATGTGCCCTTATGACGAGAAGCTTGTACGCGCAATAAATGCAGGAAACGATATAATTCTCGGTGTAAATCCCCTTGACCTTGACACAGTTTACGAGGCTGTAAAGAGAGGCGATATTCCCGAAAGCAGAATAGACGAGTCCTGCGAGCGTGTGCTTGACCTTAAAGAAAAGTTAGGACTTTTTGACGGCAAGGAAACAGAGGTAGATATTGAAGCGGAAACGGCAAAGACGAGAGAAATAGACAAGAAAATCTCAGAGCGCGCCGTGACACTTCTCTGCGACAGAAACAACCTCATTCCCGTGGATAAAGAAAAAATAAAGAGCGTAGCAATAATAGTAAGTTCGCATTTCGGTGAAACTGTAAAACAGATAGACGTAATGAAACGCGAGTTTGAAACGAGAGGCGCGTGCGTTGAGATACTTGAGGATATTGGCGACAAGACAACGATAGCAAACCTCGCAAAAGAAAAAGACCTCATAATCTACGCAGGATACATAGCACCTCACAGACCGATGGGAATGCCTTCTTTCTACGGCCCGAAAATGATGACTTACTACAATGCTTTCACGTATGGAAAGGAAAAGTCTATCGGTGTTTCTATGGGTTATCCCTATCTTTATCACGATGCAATGAACGGCGCAAACACGTTTTTCAACATTTACTCCCCTGCGCCAAACAGTATGATTTCGTTTGTCAAGACGATATACGGCGAAATTCCGACGAATACTCATTCGCCTGTCGACCTTGAGCCGAAGTTAAGATATATTTATTGCTGACAAAAAAGGATAGAGAACGTGAAAATTCTCTATCCTTTTTCCTATTTTATACGGTTATCGCTCTAACGAAGACATCTCTTCGTGACTTTTTCCATTTAGTTTGTTTTTACTGTTTCGCCGGGGTTTACTGTGAAGAGTTTGCCGTTGTGGGTGAAAGTAACGGCGAGGGCGCTCGGGTTGTAGACGTATGAGCCGTCTGCCGCGCATTCAAGGCGGCGGAATGCGGTTACGTAGTTATATATTTCGATATTGGTAGCGTACCATATATCCTCGCGGTTTCCTATAAATTCCGCAAATTCTTCTATTATATGCCAATTGTTCGCGCCGTCGAATTCGTAACTGTGTCCCCAAACGTAGAAGACTTTCGGGTCTTTTACTATCTTCATATCGACAAAGTTTTTCGCAAATTCCATAAGGCGACTGTCTGCGTGGTGGCAAGTGGAATTCCAACGCAACCAATTTTCAGGAAGATTGAAATTTCCTCCTGCGGTCGTTCTTGCGTATGCAACGCCGCACATTTCAAGAGTTTTCACTACTTCGTCATTCACAGAGCCATTCGGATATGCAAGTCCGCGAATGACCTTTCCAAATGCTTTTTCGAGTGTTTCTCTGTCTTTTATAACGTCGTAGGCAGTCATACCCGTGGGCATCTGCGCAAAACTCGGGTGCTTGTAGCCGTGGAGTGCAACTTCGAATGCATCGTCACGGAATGCTTCCAAGCATTGTGAAAGAGACATACGGCGATGTACCGTACCTGCAGGATAGGTCGTACCTTCCTTTGCAAAGCAGCCGCCATTTATATTAAACGTGCCGCGAAGTCCGTTCTTTTTCATTATCTCGCCAAGACGGATATCGGTTTCTACTCCGTCGTCATAGGAAAGAGTGAACGCCTTGCCGACGCCACCCGGAAAACGCATAAACATAGGGTATTTCTCCTTTATTTTTTAATTACGTCTTCATTATACAGCGATAAAAAGGAAAAGTCAATAAAACAGAGAAAAAAGGAAGAAAAGCGAAAAAACTTTTCTTCCTTCCTATTTTTTATGATTTTATCCTAATTTTGATTTTTCATCTCGGCTTTGGACCGCCTAAACCGCCGTTGCCGCCCATTCCGCCGTCACCGAAGCCGTTACCGATTCCGTAGATGAAACTTGTCATAAATTACGTCGAAAAGTTTTGCTTTTCGTTCATACACACAAAACAACGAAAGCAAGCGTAAATATGCGTGCGTGTTTGCTTTTCATTAAAGTTCCTCTGCATTATCTGCGTAGTCGGCAAGAGATATTTCAAGGTTGCCGTTTCTTACGCGGAGTTCATCAATAAACTCACGGCAAAGACTTCTGTCGGTGGGAATTATGCGATAGGTAAGTCTATAGAGACTTCCCATATTCGAGGTCTTTATCTGCGTGAGGGTGTGTGTCTTCGTATATTTTTCAAATATATCGTCAAATGCGTCGTAGAAAGAAAGTGTTTCGGGAACCGTTATGCGAAGTTCCATAACTTTCTGTTGCTTGTGGGGGACAAGCGTGAGTATAACGAGAACTGCCGATGAAATAAAGGTAAAGAGCAAAGCAATTCCTACGTAGCCTGCGGCGCAGGAAAGTCCTGCGGTCATCGTGAGGAATATCGCTGCTATGTCTTTCGCTTTTCCGGGTACTGAACGGAAACGAACGAGTGAGAATGCGCCCATTACCGCAACGCCTGTGCCGACGTTGCCGTTTACCATTATTATAACCGTGGTAACTATTGCAGGGAGTAATACGAGCGATATAACGAAACTCTTCGATGTATGTGCGCGGTAAGATGCGGCGAGCGCGGTGACAGTGCCGCAGACAAGCGCACAAAGAATACAAACGAGATACAGTTTTCCGTCAAAGTCGCCGAATGTGGGAAGGATTGTCGTGAATATTTTCTCAAAGAAGGTGACGTTTTCGGTTGTTGGCATAAGTGTTTTCCTCTTTCTTTTTATGTATAGATTTGTTTACATTGTTTTTTCTTTTGCGAGTATATCAAGATATGCTTTTCCGTATTTTGAAAAGCGCATAGGGTATATTTTGCATTCGTCAAGAGTGTGAGAAAGCCACACGGGGATAGCACCGCCACTTTTTAATTCCATAAGAACGTCGCCGCACTTCGTTATCGGTGTTTCTCCGTCTTTCCCATAAAGTGAGTACCTGACGTTTCTGTCAAATGTGAGGCGCAACGCAGGCATATCGCAAAAAAAGTATGCTTCTCTTTCACAGGAAAGCAACACAGAAGGACGGATTCCCTCATATATTTTCATTGCGTAGTCTATTTCACGCATTATTTGACTGTCTTGCGGCGGAATTCTCGTTTTTATATATTCAATCGCTTCGCTATACGTCATTACTACTCTGCGTTTGTATACGATGCCTTTGTATTTCTTTTTTATTTCAAAGAAGACGTTGCTTCCTTCTTTCATTTCTCCGTAACTGCGCAGACGAAGTTTTTCTTTATACGTTTTCGCTTCTATTGAGTTTCTGATAAGGAGATAACTCGGTGTGTCAAGGTAGAGGCTTTTTATCGTGTTTTTTCCGTGTGCATCGGGGATAAGAACACTCGACAGTTTATCTATCAAGTTTTTCGCCTTTTCTTCGGTTATCAAATACTTCTTCTCAACTCGTTCAAAGGTGTAAATATCTGAAATCACGATTTTTGCCTCCTTTCGTTTTTGTACCTTTTACGTTAGAATACCAAACATTTGTGAAGATTGTATGACGAAGTATGAATTTTGCGCAAAAATTAGAATAAAGGTATGAAAAATTCGCTCTACTGTCGGTAGAATTGTATTTTTCCACTCTACTCTCGCGGAATTAACGGTATAGATAAAAAAACTAACGGTAGGTTGTATTCATCATTTTGCGCGGGTATAATAGTTGCGACGGGGCAATAATGCCGACGAAAACTATACTTAAAAACGGAGTTTCAATATGACGAGAACAAAACTAAAAGACAGAATACTGCCGAATTACACGAAAGGCGAGGAAATATTCAACACGGTAACGCATATCTGCGGTGGGATGTTTGGAGTCGTTGCGCTTGTGCTTTGCGTTGTGTTTTCCGCTTTGCGCGGTGACGTGTACGCTATAGTTTCAAGCGCGATATACGGCGCGTCGCTAATTATACTTTACACTATGTCGAGTGTATACCACGGTTTACGAAGAAATACGGCAAAAAAGGTCATGCAGGTGCTTGACCATTGTACGATTTATTTTCTCATAGGCGGTACTTACACACCTATACTTTTATCCTGTATACGAAATTACAGTCCTGCGTGGGCGTGGGTATTATTCGGTATCGTCTGGGGATTTGCAATTTTCGGTGCGACTTTTACCGCTATTGATATAAAGAAGTATTCAAAACTGTCGATGATATGTTATATCGGTATGGGTTGGAGTATCGTTATGGCGGCTAAAGTCGCTATTGCTTCTATTCCTTTCGGCGCGCTTTTGTGGATTTTTCTCGGTGGTGTTGCTTATACTGTCGGGGCGGTGTTATACGGTTTCGGAAAAAAGCACAAATACGTACACGGTGTTTTTCACGTATTTGTGTTGATAGGAAGTATTTTGCAATTTTTTGGGATATTTTTCTATATGATAGTTTAATTTATAAAAAAGAAAAATGCTTAACTGAGAAAGTTAAGCATTTTTTATTTAAGATTAAAGCGAGAGGTGATTTACGAGGCTATAGAAGGTATCCATTTTTTCCTTCTTTGCCGCGCAATGACCTTTCATTGTTTCTATCTGCTCTGCGGTGTAGCCGTCGAGTTCGCCTTCCTTCAACTTGCCTTTATACATATGGTCAAGTGTGAGAGCGTAACTGATGTCTCTTGCAACTATCTTTCCTGCTCTTTCGCACATAACGATATTGCTGTTACCTGCGAGCAATTCTTTTACTGCTGCTTCACCCATCTGGGTTGCGAGAAGTCTGTCACGGAGTGTAGGAGTACCGCCGCGGACAACGTGAGCGAAACGGGCAAATCTTGATTCAACACCCGTCTCTGCTTCAATGCGCTTCGTAAGTTCGGGAGCCATATCGGAGCCCATACCTTCGGAAACGATAACGATGAAATTACGTTTGCCGAGTTTTCTTGAATTTCTTATCTTCTCGATAAGGCGGTCTTCGTGGAATTCGTGCTCGGGGATAACGACTGCAGTACAACCCGTTGCGAGTGCGCTCTGAAGTGCTATATCGCCTGCGCCGCGTCCCATAACTTCAACTACGTTACATCTTGCGTGAGATTCGCAAGTGTCGCGAAGTCTGTCGATAAGTTCAACTGTTGTATTAGTTGCGGTGTCAAAGCCTATTGTGTAGTCGGTGGAAGTAACGTCATTGTCAATCGTGCCGGGGAGACCTACGCAGGGGATTCCGCGCAAGGAAAGGTCACGTGCGCCGCGGAAAGTTCCGTCGCCGCCTATTGCAACGATACCGTCTATATTGAATTTATTGCAGGTTTCAATAGCCTTCTGCAATCCTTCTTCCGTCTTGAATTCAGGGCAACGGTCGGAGTAAAGCATCGTACCGCCGTGGTTGATTATATTTGACACGTTGCGAATACCAAAGGGTTTGATATCTCCTTTTATAAGTCCGCTATAACCGCGGTATATACCCATAACTTCTACGCCGTGATAAAGTGCTTCTCTCGTTACTGCGCGGATTGCCGCGTTCATACCGGGGGCGTCGCCGCCTGACGTCAATACACCAATTCTTCTAAACTGTTTCATTTTTTGTTCCCTTCTATATACGGTTGTTTTTATAACTTAATTATATTATTTGCGCTAATTTTAGTATTTCGTTAAAAAAATATCTATTATCTTTAAGATTATAAAACATTTTTCTGGATTTTACAATAGTATTTCTTTATTTTTTATAAAAATTTATAAACAAAAAACAAAATCTTCAATTGACAAATTCCTGCCTTTATTGTATAATAATATATACTGTTACGTAGTAACTATTAAACGAAAAATCGGACAGATTAAAATGAAGTATAAAAGAATGATGGTCACGTCAAAAAAGGGCGGTGTCGGAAAATCTACGGTGAGCGCTAACCTTGCGTTTGCATTTGCGCGTATGGGACTCCGCACGATGCTCGTTGACCTTGACCTTTCCAACCGTTCCCTTGATTTGTTTCTTGGATGCGAAGACAACGTGCTTTACGACCTTGGCGACTTGCTTTCCGCAAGAGCCACTCTCGACGATACGGTACTCGCATCGAAAAAAACGAAAAATCTTTTCTTTTTGCCCGGAATATTCAATCTTGCCGCTTTGGAAGAGGAATACAGACCTACCGTAAAAAGCCTTGAAGATATATTTCGCGAAGCAGAAGAATTATACTCGCTCGACCTCATTATAGTGGATACCTCGGGCTCGGCTGACGACAGTGCGCGTCTTGCCTACCCTTTGTGTCACACGGCGGTGATAGTAACTAATCAGACCGAAGTGAGCATACGCGCGGCAGAGTCCACGGGCTATTCGCTCGCGTGCGAGGAAAGAAAAGATATGTGGATGGTAATTAACAACTTTGAGACCGACCTCAAAAAAGGCACGAAAACCACGGTAAAGGAAATAATTGACCGCACGCGTCTTTCCATTATCGGTATTGTGCCGCGTGACGAGCAACTCGTTAACTCGCAAGAGTCAGGGCAACTCGTGTACGAAATAAAAAAGAGTTCGAATATGACTGCGGCGTTTGACAACATCGCTGCGAGAATGGCAGGCAAACACGTGCCGCTATTCACGGGAATGAAGCATATTAACAAAGGAAAACTTCTCTCGTAACGAAGTTTTCGCAGGACTTACAAGGAGATTTAAATGAATATAGCAATTATAGCAGACGATTCAAAAAAAGAACTTATGGCTCAATTCTGCATTGCTTACCGCGGAATTCTGGAAAAACATAATTTGAGCGCAACTCAGGTAACCGGAAAATACATATCCGAAGCAACGGGACTTGATATAGAAATTCTTATGTCGGGCGCAAACGGCGGCGCAGAGCAAGTGGCGTCACGCATTGCGTACGATGAAGTGGACGTGCTCTTCTACTTCCGCGATTCAACACCCAAGATGGATTTCGACGAGACGGACAGCAATCTTCTCCGCTTGTGCGACGTGCATCAAATTCCGCTTGCGACCAATCTCGCGACGGCACAGGTGCTCGTACTTGCTATAAGCCGCGACGAAATTGACTGGCGAAGATAACTTTTTATGCATACGAAAATACCTACTACTTTTTCAGTCGTAAGCAAGTATTACGACGAGTCGGGCGCACTCTACGACGAGATGACCTCGCGTGCCGACGGTTGTATTGAGATAAAGGGCGAGGAGACGAAAATTCTCTACCGTGAGAAAAACGACGGTGTTGTTTCCGTTACGGATATGACCTTTACTCAAAAAGACAGAATAACGCTCAAGAAATCGGGGTCGGCTAAATACGAATGCGTGTTTGCCGTAGGCGAGAAATGCGAGTTTTTGTATTATGCGCCGCCGCTTTCGTTTGATGCGCAGATAACGGCGATGAGCATAAAGAATTCTATGTGTATTATCGGCGGACGTATAGAGATAGAATATTATATGAATATGGGCGGACACAACCAAAAGGTGTCCATAAGAATTGATGCGGAGGCAAACAAAAAATGACGGCAGCGGAATTGAAGAACGCAATAAAATCGGCAGACTTCAACCGCTGCTTCGTTTTTTGCGGTGAGGAAGAATATTTAAAGCGTTTTTACACAAAAGAATTGAGGGGCGCGATACTCACAGACGAGGCGTTTGCTTCTTTTAACCACTTTGTTTTCGAGGGTGAGAAGATTGACTTCTCGAAACTTTACGATGCTATTGCCTCTCCGCCTATGATGACGGAGTATAAACTCGTCGAGTGGCACTCTGCAAATTTTGACGCGATAAAGGAAGCAGACCTTGAGAAACTTTGCGAATTTTGCCGCGCGGTAAAAGACTACCCCTACTCTTCAGTTTTGTTTTTTGTAAACGTGGAGCATTTCACAGTAGGCAATCTTCCGAAAAAACCGTCGAAGTTGTACACTACGCTTTCCGAATGCTCTGACGTTATTGTATTCGGGCGTTCAACGGACGCGCAACTTATGGGGTGGATACAGAGACATATACAGCACGAAGGCTTGAATTCCGACCAGAATGCCTGCCGCGCACTTTTGTTTCAATGTGGGCGCGATATGGACGTTCTTTCATCGGAGATTGACAAGGTTTGCGCTTATGCAAAGGCAAACGGAATAGATACGGTTGACGAAAAAATGATAATGCAGGTATGCTCGTTTGTGCTTGAGTGCGATGCATTCGGACTTGAAAACGCTCTGCTTTCAAGAAATCGCGCACAGGCTTTTGACAATCTTCTTGACCTGAAAAGAAAGAAGACGGAGCCTACTATCGTTCTTGGCGCGGTGTTCAAACTTTACACCGAAATACTCACGGTAGCAAGTCTTATGGAAGACGGAATGTCGCAAAAAGATATTGCACAGAAACTCCGCAAGCACGAATATATTATTGGATTGCGTATGAAATACGTGCGCGATACTTCCCTCTCGGCAATCGAGGCTATCGTAGAGGAATGCAGACGAATCGACATCTCGGCAAAAACGAGCATGACGAATGCATACACGGCAATAGAACGATTCATTGCGGCGAGTATATAAGTGGATTACAAAGAAAGAACTCGGTTTTCGTAAAAACCGAGTTCTTTCTTAATTAAAATTGAGTTTGCACAAACGGAAAAGGTCCTGTGCACTGACACACAATCCTTTTGCTTGCGGTTATACCAAAATACGGCAGTCACTCTTTAATCATGGGGTTTATTTCATAATTGTATTTTATGTTTTCTATTGTCCATTTGGATTTGTTCTTTTCGTTTACTTTTACTTCGTCTATTGCGGAGAGGATTTTTTTGTCAAATTCCGTCATAGCGACGTCTGAGTCAAACGATGCAAACCAATCGGAGTTATCCTTGTTGCTGTAGCCTTCTTCGTCGAGGGGAAGTCTTGAAATAAAGTGTATGCCGTAGTCACTTTCAACGCGTGTCCATTCGCCAACGGAAAGGGCAAGCGACGCTTCTATTACCTCTGTCACGGGGTAATCGGATTTTAGGGAGAGGTAGAAGCCGTTTTCATAGTGAGTAGATGCCGCTTCGTCGGAATATATGGGAATGAGGTCGGCAATGTCTGCGCCTTTCGTGAGTTTTTCCTCAACGCTTTCTGCTAGGGTGAGTTTTTCTATTATTTCCGCGTCGGTAAGCGCTACCGTGTAGGATTTTCCGTCTTCTTCCACGGTTTTCGTTTTTGTATTGATGAATATAACTTTCACGCGGGAATAGTTTTCGTTGTAGTAGTTATCTTTCTGCTCTTTTGTGGCGTACGAGCCGTCACCGTACATAAGCGAAAATAAAAGTTCTGCTTTATAGTCGAAAGATGCTACTTTTTTTACTGCGTTGTATGAAGTGTGATACTTCTCTGCTATGCGGTCAAACTCCTTCTTGTCGCCGTCTGCGACGTAGTCGAGGGTGGCTTCGAGATAATCGTTTATTTCTTCTATTCCGTAGTCGGGCAACTGTGCACCGAGGGCGTCAAACATATACGAAGTAATGACTTTCGTTTTTATTCTATCGTCTATGATTTCGGTAAAATACTCGCCGTAGGTTACGCCGTTTTCCATTTCGGTTTGCCAGAATTTTTCTGTGTCGCTCGTGCCTTTTATTCCGTATGCCGACATTACTTGCATTTTATAATAGGAAAACCAGAAACAGTACATTTCTTCGTCGACGGTTATTCCCTCATAACTCATTACAGCAGACGGAGATGCAACGGAAAAGAGCGCAGCCGCTATCAAGAGAGCGACCACCGCCGCCGCTACTATTATCGCCAAGAGCGCGTAGGGAGAGAGTTTTTTCTTTTCGTTTTGCTTTGCGTTCATTGTTTTTTACCTTATTTTTCTTCTTTTGCTTCGGAGTTGCCGAATTTTGCCTTTGCGTATTCTATTAGGATATTTTTTGCCGATTTTGCCGCGTCTTCGCCTTTTTTGAGTTTGTAGGCAACGTAGGGCACGTTTGACGAGGGGAATCTCATTCCGTCAATTCGGGTAAAGACTTCCGACCACACGTCAAGTTCTATAGGTGTGGACAAAAATCTTATCTCGCCCTCTGTGCGTGTTACCTTTGATATTCTGCATTTTGCGGCGAGTGCGCGGACAAGCGCGATATCAAGCAAGCGGAGTGTGGGTTTCGGCGGCTCACCGAAGCGGTCGCAGAATTCGTCGAGAATGTCGGAATAGTCTTCTTCGCTCTCAATTAGAGTGAGTTTTTTGTACATTTCCATACGTCCTGCCGACGTGCGAATGTACGAATCGGGAATGTTTGCATCGTCGCGAATGTCAACGCTTGCTTCAAAGGGCAATTCTATCTTTTTATTCTGCTCGTTGAGTATAGCCTCGTTGAGAATTTTCACGTAGAGGTCGTAACCTATCGAGTCGATATGACCGTGTTGCTCTGCACCGAGAATATTTCCTGCGCCGCGGATTTCAAGGTCGCGCAATGCAATCTTGAATCCTGCGCCGAATTCGGCAAACTCGCGTATTGCTTCGAGACGTTTTCTCGCTATGTCGGTGAGGGATTTTCCCGGACGGTAGGTGAAATATGCGTATGCCTGTCTTCCGCCTCTGCCGACGCGTCCGCGTATCTGATGCAACTGCGAAAGTCCGAGTCTGTCGGCATCTTCTATTATAAGGGTGTTTGCGTTTGGCAGGTCTATTCCCGTCTCTATTATCGTAGTGCAGACGAGGATATCTATATCGCCGCGGACAAGCGCTTGCCAGATGTCTTCAAGTTCTTCTTTGTCCATTTTTCCGTGGGCAACGGTCACTCTCGCTTCGGGGAGTGCGCGCATCACCTTTGCGGCTACTGTGTGGATATATTCCACTTTATTAAAGAGATAGAGCACCTGACCGCCTCGCGAGATTTCTCTGCGCATCGCTTCCGCTATAAGCAGGTCATCGTGTTCAAGCACGTAACTCTGCACGGGGAAACGGTCGCGCGGCGCTTCGTCAAGTATGGACATATCACGGATTCCCGTCATCGCCATATTGAGCGTACGCGGTATGGGAGTTGCCGTGAGGGTAAGCACGTCGACGTCCTCTGCAAGAGTTTTTATTTTTTCTTTTTGGCTAACACCGAACCTTTGTTCCTCGTCAACTATAAGAAGTCCGAGGTCTTTGAATTCCGTGCGTTTTCCAAGCAAACTGTGCGTACCGATTATAATATCTATTTCTCCGCGTTTGAGGCGACGGAAAATTTTCGTCTGCTCTGTGGGGGTACGGAAGCGGCATATCATTTCCACGTTTACGGGATAGCCGCGCATTCGTGAAAGCACGGTCTGATAATGTTGAAGCGCGAGGATAGTAGTCGGCACGAGTATCGCTACTTGCTTACCCGCTACCACCGCTTTGAATGCGGCGCGGAGTGCGACTTCGGTTTTTCCGAATCCAACGTCACCGCAGAGCAATCTTTCCATCGGTATGGGACGTTGCATATCCTTCTTAATTTCTTCAACTGCGGCGAGTTGAGGCTCTGTTTCTTCAAACTCGAAAGAGTCTTCGAATTCTTTTTCTATTTCGCTGTCTTCGGGGAATGCGTATCCTGATTTTCTCATTCTTGCGGCATATAGTGCGATAAGGTCTTTCGCTATATTCTCTGCCGCACGCTTTGCGCGTGTTTTCGCCTTTTCCCAATCTGTGCCGCCTATACGTGAGAGTTTAACTGTGCCGTCATCTGCACGTGCGCCTATATATTTCGAGATAAGTTCAAGTCGCTCTGCAGGCAAAAAGAGTTTATCCGTACCTGCGTACGCTATGGTTATATAGTCTTTTACAACACCGTCAACTACGAGTGTTTGCATTCCTTCAAATCTTCCTATACCGTGCGCCGCGTGAACAACGTAGTCGCCTTCGGTTAGGTCGGCAAAGGACATTAACTTTTCGCCTGCGCCCTGCTTTTTGCCGTAGCGTCTGTTTTTCTTTTGTCTGTATGCGGCTTTCGCCTCGTCGGGATGCATAGAAAGTACGGCTACGCGAGGTACTATAAGTTCGTAACCCGAATTGACGTAACCCGACATAATGTAAACTATACTTGGCAAAATCTCGGTGTTTTCGCTCGCTATTACTGCACTTATCCCCTCTGTGTCCAAGAGTTGTCGCAAATTTTCACATTCTGCTGTATTTCTGCAAACGAGGAATATTCTGTATTTCGACGAGACGTAGTTTTTTATATCCGCTACGAGCATATCGTGTTTTTCGTCATAGGAAACTGTGCGGCGGCAACGGAAACCGAAAAGACCGCCGAGGCGTTCTCTGCCAACACCGCCCGAAAAGGTATTTATATGCACTGTCGCGTTTGAGTTGAGGAATTCTTCATAGGTTGCACGGTCTGCGTTTTGCTCACAGAAAGAGCCTGCGACACCGTCTTCTATGAGGCGCGTGCAGTTTTCGCGCGCGAGTGTAAGCCCTGCGTCAAGTCTCTCGTTTACACCGTTTGTGTCAAAGATAAGGGTTGCTACCTTTCCGTTTTGCGAAAGGTAGGAAAGGAGCGTTTCTCTTTCGGGATAAATGAGCGTCACGTATTTATCGGCGAAGTTGAGTTCTGCGCCCGAGTCTATTGCCGCCATTTCGTAATTTAAGGTCTTCTCTGCGTCTTCTTTTTTGCACTTTTTGCGTAGTGAGTCTACTTGCTTTCTCACGGTATCGCGCGCGTCGGTGCTTGTTACCACTTCACGCGCGGGAATTATGCTTACCGAATCAAGAGGGGTGGTCATTCTCTGCGTGAGAATATCGAAATGTCCCATTCTGTCAACTTCGTCACCGAAAAATTCGATACGCACGGGGTTGTCGTAGGTGCCGCCGAAGAAGTCGACTATTCCGCCGCGGTGGGAAAACTGACCTTTTCCGTCTATTACATCGGCAGGAGAAAATCCGAGTTCGCAAAGTCTTTTGCAAAGTTCGGTGATTTCCATTTCGTCACCTACAGAAAGCGAAAGCGAGGTCTTTTTCAAGAGGTTTTTCGGCATTGTGTAGGAAAGTGCGGCGATGGGGGTAGTTACGACAACGTCTATATTTCCCGACAAAATATCAGAAAGCACAGAAAGCCTTTCACGGTCAGAGTCGTGAGAGGCTGAAATGTTATATAAGACGGGTTCTCTATAGGGATATACCGCGGAAGAAAGTCCATTGAATGAAAGCATTTCGGAAATTCTTCTTGCTTCTTTTTCGCTCGGTACTATCACAAGAGAGGTTTTGCCGTCTGCTTTTATATCGGTGACAAGTTCCGAGCAGAAGGCATCGAGTGCACCGCCCGACAGACCGTTTATAACAAGCGGCAGTGGTTTTGCACTCGTCCATTGTTCTTTTAGCGCCGTTACTGCCTGACGGTATTCCCTATCAAGCCTTACGGCAGAGTACACGTGTTTCAAGGGGTCTCCTTTTATTTGGAATAGCGGCACATAGCGTCATCTATCTTTCCGTCGGATATAAGGATAGTTGAATCATATATGCCTTCAAAGGTTAGAAAGAGTTTTTCTTTTGCTTCTTTACTGAAATTTCCGAGCACCCAATCTGCAAGGTCATAGTCTTTCGAGGGTTTTGCGCCTACGCCTATCTTTATTCTCGGGAAAGTGTCCGCGCCGAGTGTCAGAATGATGTTTTTGAGTCCGTTGTGACCTCCGTGAGAGCCTTTTCTTCTGATGCGGATAGTGCCGGGCTCAAAACTTGTATCATCGCAAAGCACGATAACGTTTTCGGGGGGGATTTTGTAGAAGTTTGCCGCTTCCGCTACCGCCTCACCCGAATGATTCATATAGGTCTGGGGTTTCATCAAAAGCACACGCTTCGTACCGAGGGTGACGTCGCAGGTGAGGGCTTTGAATTTGAGGCGGTCTATTTTCACTCCAAGTTTTGCCGCTATGTAGTCGATAGCGCAAAATCCCGCGTTATGACGGGTGGTGAGATATTCCTCGCCGGGATTTCCGAGACCTACAACGAGGTGCGTTATTGTGGCGGAGGTGGGTGTGTCCTTCTTTATTTTTTCAAACAAGTCAAAAATGTTAGCCATATTATACCTATTACAGTTGCTTCTTTATTATTCGCCCTTATTCTCTTTTATAAGTATGAATTCGTTTGCATAGGGCATTTTTTTTATCACGTCGCATAGTGCGTGCCACTCGTTGAGTTTATGGCTCTTTCTCGCGTAGTAGATGTTGATAAGAGTTTCGTAATTCATCGTGACGGTGCGGAGTTGGTTATAACTTGAGGGAAGAAGTTGGATAATGTCGTGCCAATACTGTTTATCCTTTGTTTCAACAAACTTTACGCGTGCTTCTTCAAGGTAGGAAATGAGGGAGTCGAGTTGCGCGAGTGCGGCTTCGCTCATTTTGTCGCAGGAAAAGTCCTCGCGGGCAAAGGGTTTCGAGTGGATTTTGTGCATTGTGCTTGTGGAATTTGCAACGGTTGCTACTTTGTAGGTGTCAAACTCTTTCCACCAATAAAGAGGCGCGGTTATATCCATTGATACGAATATCTGACGCAAAAACTTTCTGTGGTCGCTTCCTGCCGTTGCAAGACGGTGACCGAGAGAGATATCGTTTTCGCCAAGTATATAGTCGCCCTCGTCATTGTAGAAACTGTCAGAACGGTCCCAACTGTTGAGGGGGTTTCTTGCGCCGCGAATGGCGTTTTCAATATTCATTACAGAAACTTTTTCAATTTTTATCATATATTTTTCTCCCTGCGTCGTTTAATTTATCTTTTTTTCGTTAACTATAATAGTATAACATTAAAATAAGCACTTGTCAATAAATCGCGCGAGGTTTTGTCGTATATTTATAATATTGTAGTCAAATTGTACAAAAACAAGCGTGAAAATCGCAGTTTTTTTGCGTTTTTAAAAAAAATAAAAAAAATCTAATTTTTTTCAAAAAAAGTATTGACAAATGAAAAAGAAACTGCTATAATATCATACGTCGCCGAGAGAGAGCGACAAAAGTTATGGAAGCATAGCTCAGTTGGGAGAGCATCTGCCTTACAAGCAGAGGGTCATAGGTTCGAGCCCTATTGTTTCCACCATCGTGGCAATCCACGAACACGAGCGTAAGCTCATAAGTATGTAATGGCCCGGTAGCTCAGTTGGTTAGAGCGCCAGCCTGTCACGCTGGAGGTCGTGGGTTCGAGCCCCATCCGGGTCGCCATTACATGCCTCTGTAGCTCAGTTGGTAGAGCAGAGGACTGAAAATCCTCGTGTCGTTGGTTCAATTCCGACCGGAGGCACCAGCGACCGCGAGTCGCTGTATGCGGATTTAGCTCATTTGGTAGAGCGTCGCCTTGCCAAGGCGAAGGTGGCGGGTTCGAGCCCCGTAATCCGCTCCAAATTAGACGGACACAGCGAACTGTGTCCGTTATTTAATATGGCGCCATAGCCAAGCGGTAAGGCAGAGGTCTGCAAAACCTTTATTCCCCGGTCCGATTCCGGGTGGCGCCTCCAAAAAACTGAAGTCGGAGGCCAAGCGGTCTTAGGAAGACAAGTCCAAACAGCAACTCCTTGGCTCACAGAACGACATGGCTACGATCCGACTTCGTTATTTAATATGGCGCCATAGCCAAGCGGTAAGGCAGAGGTCTGCAAAACCTTTATTCCCCGGTCCGATTCCGGGTGGCGCCTCCAAAAAACTG
>JAZOLR010000175.1:0-3476 GCA_045653255.1 Eubacteriales bacterium
CGTTACCCCAAGCAAACAAAGATTTCGAGGCAGTAAGTACAACAAGACCGAGTCCAAAACATGATATTCTTTTCATTTTTGATTGTGCTTTCTTTTATATTTTTTAATTATTTAACTTTTAGAAATTACTTATTATTTTGCTTATCAAAGAGGAATATGCCATATTTATCCTTTATACGATTTGCTTGTTTCAGCATAGGATTTGCAAGTAGCAAAAGGAACACTATATTGGAAACGATATAAGTAATCATAAACGGAAGGCTTGTTCCTACAAAGGCAATATATCTTGCAGGTATAATAGTTTTGTCGTACGATATTGCTGTCCATAGGTCCATAATAAGTGAAAATCCTGCGCCTGCCAGAGTGCCAAGCAACACAATAGGTACTATTTTTATTTTCTTCTTTCCGCACAAAATTCCTGATAGAAATCCGATAAGTCCCCAAGCAATCATTTGAAAGGGTGTCCACGGACCTTGTCCGAAAAATATATTTGATATAAGCGCAGAGAGACTTCCCGTTATAAATCCCGCTTCCATACCGAATGAAATTCCCGTTATAACTATAAGTGCGGTGATAGGCTTGAATGCGGGAATTTCCATAAAGACTACTCTGCCGATAACAGAGAGTGCGGTCATTACCGCTATAACTGCAAGTTCACGCGGAGTTTTATTCGAGCGTTCAAATCTCAAAAAGAAAGGCACGCAGGAAAATATAGCAATCAACATATAAATGAGTTCATAACTTTTTCCGCCTATGAACAATGCCGCGTACAGAGTTAGCGCGGACAATATAATTATCAGAGCCACGCATAACACGCGTATCAGTTTTTTCTTATCTGCTTTCATTTTTATTCCCTATTTTTTCTTGTTTTTCTTGCATATTTCTATTGCTTGTGAAAGTGTCACTATACTGTCATAGTAAGCGCGTGTCATTCGGCTTGCCGCAGTAGTGTAATATATATTGCGAGAAAAGAAGTCGCGAGTATTTTCTGCGGAAATTATTTTTCCGTCAAATAAAAGCGCACACCTATCCGCATTTTCGGCGGCAAATTCAACGTCATGTGTAATTATCACTATGGTTTTATTTCGTGCCCTTTCGCGTTTTATCATATCCGCAAGAATATTCTTGCAGTAGGCATCCATTCCCTTTGTAGGCTCGTCAAGCAGAATTATATCGGGGTCGGTAAGCAAAATTTTCGCTATTGCTACTCTTTGCGCTTCTCCGCCGCTTATATCATACGGATGAGAAGAAAGCAAATGGGAAATCTCAAATTCTGATGAAACTTCTTTTATTTTTTCTGCCGAATTTTCGTGACCGACAATTTTCGAGATACTCTCCAATTCTTCGCGCACGGTATCTTCTGTAAATATTGACTGCGGATTTTGCGGTAATAGCGCAATCTTGTTCGCAGAGGCTTTTTCCTTATTTTTGCTTATCTGCATTTTACCTCTATAAAACTTCTTTATACCGCAGATAACCTTCAAAAGTGTGCTTTTTCCTGCGCCATTTCCGCCTAGTATACAAAGAATCTCATTTTCGTATATGTCAAAAGTAAAGGCAGAAAGGATATCGCGACCGTCTTTTTCATATTTGAAAAATGCGTCTTTTATCTCTATTATTGCTTTGTTTTCTCTTTGGGGTTCGCTTTGCGGAATGCCTTTTACCTCATTTTCGTAATTTTCGCGTATGTACTTTCTTCCGTCGCGGTCACAAAGCGGGGTGTCTTTTCCGCTTTCAAGTGCGGAAAAGAGCCGCACACATACGGGAAGCGATAAATACATTTTATGTGTGTTTTGCAGTTTGTGAGTAATTTTTTCGGGGGCATCAAAAAAGATGAGTTTTCCTTTTTCAAGAATGGCGGTTTTATCCGCGAAGTTGAGCACTCCGTCAAGGCGATGCTCGGATATTATAACCGTTACACCGAATTCCTCGTTTATCCTTTTGAGCATTGAAAGAAATTCTCTTTCTGCTATCGGGTCAAGGCGAGAGGTAGGCTCGTCGAGCAACAAAACTCTCGGATTCATAGCCATAACTGCGGCGAGATTTAAAATCTGCTTTTGTCCGCCAGAAAGTTCACTAACCTTTTTCGAAAACAAGTCGGAAAGTCCGAATGCTTCGCAAGTTTCCGCAACGCGTCTGCGCATAAGTGAATTTTCTTCACCTATATTCTCAAGTCCGAATGCAAGTTCGTAATATACGGTATCGGAGACAGTCTGCGCGTCGGGAGACTGCATAACGAATCCTATTTGTGTCGCAGAGGCTTTTTCGCCTAATTCATCAATCTGTATTCCGTCGAAAAATATTTCTCCCTTTTTTTCTCCTTGTGGCGCGAGTACGGTTTTTATGAGGCGAAGAAGCGTACTTTTTCCGCTTCCCGACTCACCGCACAAGAGCACAAAATCCCCTTCCTCTACTTCAATAGATACAGAGTCAAGCGCATGGTTTTCGGAATTATTATATTTGAAACTTAAATCTTTGATTTCGAGAATTGCCATAAAAGATTTTCCTTTACTGTGATTATTAGCGGTAATACGCAAAGAAGAAGACAACACACCGCGCATGACAATGCAGAGGGTGAACAAACAAGTGCAATATCTATTGTCGGGTAGTATGAAAAACTAACGTCGTATAAGGCGGAAACAAGAGTACATACGGAAAAAGAAAGTGCAGCGTATACCGAAATAAAGGTATCTTCCCCCGTCCAAAAATATACCGAAAAACTCGTCCGCTTCCCTACACCATATCCACGCGCACGCATACTGTCTGCACTCTCAAGAGAAAATTCAAGAGAAGAAGAAAGAAGTGTATACAGTGCTTTCATTTTTCTTTTTATTTTATTCACGGTAGTTTCTTCAATATCGGGAGAAAGGCAGATAGCCGCTTCTTCTATTTCTTCATATTTTCTTTTTAACTTTGGGATAAAACCAAGAGCCATAGAAAGAAGCATCGACAAATGGGGCATACGCCTACCAAAGAGATACAGAATTTTTTCGTCCGTTATCACAACTCCGAGACACCAAAACCAATAATAAACGGAAACGAGAGACAAGGAAGAAAAAAGTCCGTAGATAACCGCTTCAAGCGAAAAAGCATACCTTCCTATAGAGAAAAGAAGTGTATCTCCGCCAGGTGAAAAGACAGGGTTTATAAACGACATCAAAAAGATTGCCAAAAATGCTATAGGCAAGGTTTTTAATACATTTTTTCCAACTATCAAAAATGCCGACAAAATAGAAAAAACAAATACAAAAGTTACGGCTATTGGTGTTTTTGCGAGCATTGCGGACAATATCACAAAAACGAAATATAAAAGCGACGCTGCAGGGTGCGACCTTGAAAATGCGCGCATAAAACCTCCTTATAAAAATGCTTACAAAAATAAAAAGTCCCTTTCTGCGACTGCAAAAAGGGTACAAATACAAAAACTCTGTAAAAGTCTATGCTCTCCATTACCCAAAAGCACTCGAACAATATAA
>JAZOLR010000176.1:0-6536 GCA_045653255.1 Eubacteriales bacterium
AGCCATAGATTTTTCCTTTCCAAAATATGAAAATTAACCTATAAGCAGTATATCCTCATTTATTGAGGTACGTCAATGAAAGAAATACAAAGAATTCTCAGTTTTACACGGCGCGCCGTGGACGACTATAATATGATAAAAGACGGCGACAAGATTGCCGTCGGGGTTTCGGCGGGAAAAGACTCTCTCACTCTTCTTGCCGCGTTGGCAGAATTGCGCCGTTTTTATCCCAACAAGTTTGAACTCTGCGCCATTACGGTGGATATGGGATTTGAGGGGGCAGATTTTTCCAAGATAGAAGAATTCTGCCGCGAGCGAGACGTTGAATACAAGGTCGTGAAAACGGAGATAGCGAAGATAATTTTTGACGTAAGAAAAGAATCCAACCCCTGCTCTTTATGCTCACGCATGAGACGCGGAGTACTTAATTCAACGGCAAAGGAATTGGGTTGCAACTCGGTTGCACTCGGACATCATTTCGACGACGTGGTAGAGACTTTTATGCTCAATCTGTTTTTTGAAGGCAGACTTGGTTGTTTTTCTCCTGTAACTTATCTTTCTGTTAGTGATATAAACGTTATCCGTCCGCTTGTTTACACGAAAGAAAAGGACATACAACACTTTGTACGGCACTTTCCTTTGCCTATTGCGGAAAGTTCTTGCCCTGAAAATCACGCGACGGAAAGAGAGAATATGAAAAATCTTTTGCGTGAACTTGAGGCAAACAACAAGGGATTAAGACACAGAATTTTCGGTGCTATATGTAAGGGAGAGATAGACGGATTTAAAACTGTCGGCAGACTGCCCGAATAAAAGTCTGAAAATCTGAAAAAAGATACCCACGCTATTGACAAAATTCGCATTTGGGGATATAATAAAAAGGTAAATCACGGCTTTTCATACTGAAAAGTCCGATGAAAATTGAATAGGAGAAAACAAATGAAGAAATTTTTCAGCGAATTCAAGAAGTTTATCACTCGCGGAAACGTTGTTGATATGGCTGTCGGTGTTATCGTTGGTAGTTCTTTCACTGCAATAGTAAACGGACTTTCCAACTTCGTACTCAAGCCTGTTATCAACTGGATTCTCGCACTTATCATTGGTAAGGATTCCCTTTCGGAACTCTTCACATTCCTTATCAAAGTTGAAACGTCGGTTGACGTTGTTGACGAAGCAGGCGCGGTTATAGGAACGAAACTTGTTCCCGACCTTGCACAGTCCATTTACATAGACTGGGGTTCGTTCATCAACGCTATAATCAACTTCTTCCTCGTTGCACTCGTTCTCTTCTCTATCGTTAAGTTGATAAACAACTTCCGCGAAGGTCAGAAGCAGTTTGCATCTGAATTGAAGAAGGGCTTTCCCACAAAGGAAGAAAGAAAAGAAATGAAGGCGGCTGGTCTTAATTACAAAGACGATGCAGCACTTGAAGCATTCCGCGCAGAAAAGGCAAAGAAAGCAGAAGAAGAAAAGAAGGCAGCCGAAGAAAAGGCAAGACTTGAAAAAGAAGCAAATCCTTCAACGGAAGAACTTCTCAAGCAGATTCGCGACCTTCTCGCTAATAAGTAATAAATACCTATAATAAGGTATAAGAAAAGGAGTACGGACAACCGTACTCCTTTTTATTTGTTTGTGCAGTAAGTCTTTTTACTGCGGTTATATCAGAATATTCCGAGGGATTTGAGGGCGAATGAGAACAAAAACAAAGTTATACTTGAAACGAGTGTAGTCCACACGACAAGTTGCCCTGACAGTGTAACGTCTCCGTCCATTTCCTGCGCCATTGGCACGCTTGACACCGCAACAGGGGTAGCGAAAGCGGCAACGAGAGTGGCAAAGTGCGCGCCCGTGAAGTCTTTAAAACAGAGGAATGCAATTCCAAGCACGAAGAAAGGTACTGCTACCGTACGCATAAGCGAGCCGAATATTATTTCCTTTTTGAGTGCGCCGACGGCGGAAAATTCAAACTGTGCGCCAAGTACTAAAAGCGCTATGGGAGTTGCCGCATTCGAGAAGTTTTTGAGTACCGAAAAGAGTGGTTTTATATCGGCGATACGGAAATCTATACCCTTTCTTACGAAGAATGCGCGTATTACAAGAGCGAATATGCCAACGAAGATAGCATCAACGAGAGGATTTTTTACTATATCTATAAGTATTTTTTTCACGCTCGGCTTTTCGTTATTGTGGCGGAAAAGCGAGAGACTTATTACTGCGAGGATGTTGAACATTGGGATTATCGCGGCGGAAAGCAACGATGCGGCGACTACTCCCTGCGCGCCGTAGAGCGATTCTGCAAGGGGGATACCTATGAGCGCGTTGTTTGAACGGAATATTGACTGCAAAAGCGAGCGGCGCAATCTATAGGGACGCGTGACAATCATTACAAGCGGAATCGACACAAGGAATACCGCAACGAGTGCAATAAGCGCGTAAATTACGTAGCCGAGGTCAACGTTTTCAAAACTTTCTATATTATATACGTTCAAGAATAGCATTGAGGGTAAAAGCAGACGGAAAACGAGTTTGTTCATCGCGTTTGCAATCGGGATAGGGATAAGACCTATTTTTTTGAGAATATAGCCGACCGCCACGGTGATAATTATGGGTGAGACGGCGTTGAGTGCAAAAATAAAAGAGTTCATTTTATGCCTTTCGTTTTTGTTATATGATTAAATGCAGGAAGTTCGAGCCTTCTGCTTGCAAGCGTTCAATGGGCAACAGCAAAGTCATTACCATAAAATTATAGCACTTATGATGTATTATGTCAACCGATTGTATGCACATTGCGGTATTTTGATAAAAATTATTATTTCTATTGACTGCTATTTGCCGTCGTGGTATAATTCACATATAACTTACAAGTTTGGAGGTTATTATGAAAAAGAAAATTGCGCTTCTCGGTGATTCTATAAGACTTATTGGATACGGAAAAAAAGTCCGCGAAATGCTCGGTGAGGAGTTTGAGGTATTTCAGCCTACCGACAAGTGCCGTTTTGCGAAATATCCTCTCCGTTATATAGTTGATTGGAAAAAAGACCTTGAAGGTTGCGAGATAATACATTGGAATAACGGTCTTTGGGATGCTTCGATCGTTTTGGGTGACGGATCTTTTTCCACTATTGACGAATACGTAGAAAATATGTGCCGCTTGGCAAGACACCTTTTGAAAATAACCCCTAAGGTAATTTTCGCAACTACCACTCCCGTAAGAGAAGAGGCGCAATACGACAAAAACGATATTATAGACGAATTCAACGCCGCCATAGTGCCGAAACTTCAGGAAATGGGAATTATTATAAACGACCTTAACTCACTTTTACGCGACAACGTAAAAGAAAATATATGTGACGACTTCCTCCACCTCTCTGAAATAGGCGCAACACGCGCAGCAGAGCAAGTTGTCAAAGTGATAAAAGAGAATTTGTGATAAAACAGGCTTATTATTTTTAGTCAAAATGCCCATTAAATAAAGCGTTTGATGGGCAAAAATTGTTCTAAGTAACAAACATAAAAATAACTTAAAAATAAATATAAAAAATTCAAAAAAACACTTGACAAACCGAAAAGTTTGTTGTATAATATCAATGTTCTTGCGAGAGTGGCGGAACTGGCAGACGCGCACGTTTGAGGGGCGTGTGGATTCTCCGTACGGGTTCAAGTCCCGTTTCTCGCACCACAAAGAAGCATTATCTTCGGATAGTGCTTTTTTGTTTTTTATTGAGATTTTTTGTGTGGTCGAAACGGGTCAGAATTTAGGCACAGTAATTTAAAAATAGAAAAGCCAAGTCAAAAGACCTGGCTTTTTGCGTTTATTTTTAAAACGATGTGAAGATTACACCCTGAGTTTTGCTTTTTCTTTTATATACTTCAAAAGCAGGGATTTTTCGGAAAAGGGGATTTTTTCTTTTCCTATAAGTTGGTAATCTTCGTGGCCTTTGCCTGCTAAAAGGATTATATCGCCGCTTTCGGAGATGTCGACTGCGTATTTTATCGCTTCTTCGCGGTCTGTGATACAGATGGCTTTGTGTTTATTCTTGCCGCAGAAGGAGTACATTTCGTTTATTATTTTTTCGGGGGGCTCTGTGCCCGGGTTGTCGGCGGTGATGATACATATATCCGCCATATCTGCCGCCACTATTGAAAGTTCTTCTCTGCGGTCTATGCTTCGCTCACCGACAGAGCCGTAAAGGCAGATAAGCCTATGCGGACAGTAAGAGCGAAGAAGTTGCAACACTACACTAAGGCTATAACCGTTGTGGGCATAGTCAATAACGAAACTTCTGTCGGGCAGATATTTGTTTTTCACTACTTGACACCTGCCGTCAACTGTAATCTGTGAAAGGCTATCCTTTATTTTTCCGAGCAACTGCGTATCGTTTTCAAAGTGGATATCGGTTTTTCTATCCTTTATAAGCGAGGCACAAACCGCAATAGCGAAGAGGGCGTTTTCCACGTTGAAGTCGCCTGCCATAAGAAGCGACGCGCGGAGGGAATTTTCATAGGCGTGCAGAGAAAATTCTACACCGAGTGTGCCGTCGCGACGGAATGAAGAAATTCTATCCGCGAAGAAATCAGCCTTCTCTTGTGCGGAGACCGAATAAAACTTCTCTGCGCTTGCGGATTTTTTCATATATTCAGAAGCGGGGTCGTAGGCATTGTATATCATCGTGCGACAAGAGAAATCCGAAAAGAGTTTCGCCTTGCAGTCGCGGTAATTTTCAAAAGTGGGATGCTCACCGACACCTACGTGGTCATGGGCAAGGTTTGTGAAAACGCAGGTAGAGAATTTTATTCCGTGGACACGGTGCATAAGTACCGCTTGTGAGGAAACTTCCATAACTACGGTCTTTACGCCCGCGTTTCTCATACTGCGGAAGCAGGAATGAAGATTGTAACTTTCGGGAGTTGTATTCACCGTATTATAATGTTTTCCTGCGTAGTCTATTCCGTTTGAGCCTATATAACCCGTACTTTCACCGAGAGAATTAAGTATTCCCGAAATAAGCAAAGAAGTGGTTGTTTTTCCTTTCGTGCCCGTGATACCTATTATATTTAGTTCACGCGAGGGGTGGAAAAAAAATGCAGAGGAAAGTTCGGCAAGTGCTATTCTCGTATTTTCCGCTCTATAAATTGCGGCATCGGCGGGAAGGTCGACTTCGTGCGAGGTGATGAAAATTCTGCACCCCTTGCCGTAAGCATCGCGCGCAAAGGCGTGACCGTCCGAGCGAGCGCCTATAACGCAGACGAAGACTGTGTTCGGTTTTGCGTTTGCGGAATTGTATACTATGTCAATGACTTCGCAGTTTTTTGCGTCGCCGTTTACTTTTTCAAGAGTTATATCGCGTATAAGTTCTCCGAACAGCATTTTGCTTTCCTTTCTTTTGTTTTTCTTTTACCGTCAATTCGATACAATTGTTTTTTCAAACTTTTTCAGCACGCTTATCGCTAAAGATTTTAGAGAGTCGACAAATCTGTAGTCGAAATTATTTTTTTGGCACAGTAAAGAAAGTTCTGTGCAACCGAGGACAATAGTATCTGCGCCGAGGTCAAAAAGCGAGTCGGCAACCTTCATAAAAGTTGAGAGGTCTACTGTCTTTCCCTGCTTTATTCTATCGTATATTATTGAATTTATTACGTCTTGTCCTTGCTTGTCGGGGGCAGTACATTCAAGTCCCATTTTCTGCGCTACGGTGTGGTATGCCTGAGATTTCACCGTACCTTCCGTCGCGAGAATCCCTATGTGAGTACCGCCCGAAATTTTTACTGCGCGGCAGGTTTCTTCGATGATATTCATTACGGGGACTTTTACGTTTGTGCTCACTTCTTCGTAAAAGTAGTGAGCCGTATTACAAGGAATGGCGATGACGTCCGCACCGAAATCAACAAGTTTTTTCGCATCGGCGACCATTTGCTCGGCGGGATTGTCATTTGACGTGCCGAGGATATACGCTGTTCGGTCGGGGGTGGTGGCGCGGCTGCTTATCACTATATCAAGGTGATCCTGATCGCAAGACGCTTTCGTCATTGACGTGAGCATATCGTAAAAATACACGGTTGCCGCAGGTCCGAGACCGCCGAGAATTCCAAGTGTCATAGCCTTTCCTTTCGTTTTTCATTTCGTTTTCAATTTCATTTAGTTTTCAAGAACTTATCGCATCTTTTTGCAATACTTCTTATACTTTCCAAACTGACGGCGAAGTGTTTCGCAAACGAAGACAGTTCTCATAGGGTTAAAGCGCAGGTCATAACGGGAGATAAAGGGCGAGCCTTCTTTTCCCTCTCTGCAAAGTTGTTTACACTTTTTCACAAGTTCGTCGCTATCGGTATAAGTATAGACTACCTTTTTCGGTACGCTATGCCAGAAGAATTCTTTATCCTGAATAATGCAAGGAAAATCGTCTTCAAGGACTCTGTCGCGTACGACGAGAGATGCGATATTGATGCCGGATGCCGTGATATAGTGGTTACTTCTTCCCTGACGGATATTGAGTTCAAATACCTTATATTCTCCGTCACGGTCATCGTATTTTATA
>JAZOLR010000177.1:0-31792 GCA_045653255.1 Eubacteriales bacterium
AAAGCATATCTTTCACCTTAAAATAAGACTGTACCCTTTTCCTCTGTGGGAACGGATAGCCTTTACGCCGTTTTGTTCAAGTTTTTTTCGCAAATAGTGAATGTAAATATTGAGGGATTCCGTATCGTCGCATCCCCATACGCATCGGCATATTTTATCTCGTGCGACGCTTTCGCCTTTCGCGTTTGCAAGTATGGAATAAAGTTCGTACTCTCTTTCTGTAAGTTGTACGTGTCTTCCGCCGAAAAGAATAACTCTGTCGCCGTCTTGCGTTTCTTCGTCGCTTTTTAGGAGTGCGCCCGATAGCGCGGAAGTCAATTCTTCAATTGAAAAAGGGCGCACAAGTCCCGCGTGCTTTGCCGCCTTTTCTCTGTCCGCCGAAAAACACAGAAAGTCCGAATTTTCTTTCTTCGGCACTCCTGCGCTGTCAAGGTCGACTATGTATATTTTTGATGACGGCGCGGTGTTTGCGCTTTCCGATACCGTCACGCTTTTTCCGTCTTCGGAAAGTGATAGCAAAAGCCATTGCGCGTACAATTCGTCTCGCGACAGAATGCAAATATCATACTTCACAGATGCGCCCCCTTTTTTTAACGTAATATATAATAATATTATACATAATGTTTTTTCGTTTGTCAACAAGAAGTATAAGACAATATACGCAAACTTCAGGTCAATATTTGCAATTGATATAATAACACGATTGCGGTAAAATATAAATGTTAAAATATTTTTTCAAGGAGTAACTACAATGACAGAAATCAATCAGAAATTATATGACATCGGTATAATCCCCGTTATAAAAATTGACAATGCCGATGATGCAGTACCGCTTGCAAAGGCTCTTATCGACGGCGGACTTCCCGCAGCGGAAATCACTTTCCGTACCTCTTGTGCAGCAGAAGCCATCAAGAAAATAACCACTGCATACCCTGATATGCTTGTTGGTGCAGGTACAGTTCTTACCACTGCTCAGGTAGACGAGGCAGTAGCGGCAGGTTCTTCCTTTATCGTAAGCCCCGGTCTCAATCCTAAGGTAGTTGCTTACTGTGTAGAAAAGAACATTCCCGTCATCCCCGGATGCGCTAACCCCTCCGACATCGAAGCGGCTATCGAACTCGGTCTTGACACAGTTAAATTCTTCCCTGCGGAAGCAGCGGGCGGACTTCCTATGCTCAAGGCAATGAGCGCACCCTACGGCGCTATCAAGTTTATGCCCACAGGCGGTATCAACGCGGAAAACGTTCTCTCTTACCTCAAGTTCGGCAAGATTCTTTGCTGCGGCGGTAGTTTTATGGTAAAAGACGAACTTATTAAAGCAGGCGAGTTCGACAAGATAGCAGAACTCACACGCGGTGCAGTGAAGACAATGCTCGGCTTCGAACTTGAACACATTGGCATCAACAACCCCGACGATGCAAAAGCAAGAGCGGGCGCAGAACTTATCGCAAATCTCTTCTGCATGTCTATGAAAGAGGGAAGCAAGAGTTACTTCGCAGGTGAGAGATTCGAACTTATGAAGAGCAACGGCAGAGGCACTATGGGCCACATCGCAATAAAGACCAACTTCGTTGACCGTGCAGTAGCATACCTCAAGAGATGCGGCGTTGAATTTGACGAAGAAACCGTTACTTACAACGATGCAGGTAAACCCAAGTTCATCTACCTCAAAGATGAAATCTGCGGCTTCGCTATTCACCTCATTCAGAAATAATTTTACATACGTAAAAACCTATCGGCGCACCTGTTGCGCCGATAGGTTTTTCTTTATATCACAAAATTTATCAATCCTATTGACAAAAGGAGCGGCAAATATTATTATATACTTAGATGATTACGCGCATAAATTATTAAAAACACGAAAAAGAGACTAAAAGAGGTATATTATGAAACAGTCGCTTTATGATTTTATACTTGCTAAAAAACATCATTCGCTTCGTAGCAACTACGATGTTGAACTTTCCGAAATATACTCGAAAGCGGGGCTTTCTCCCGTCGAGAGAATGGCGGACAGATTTGAACGCCTTATGAAAGCACAAACTCCGCATATCCTCGACGGAGAACTTATTTCGTTTTTGCGTACAACGAGCAATATCCCCGACGTCTTCACGAAAGAAGAGTGGGAAGAAATCCGCAAAAACCACTATATCCACGAACTCGGATATATCTCGAATGTGTCTGCAAACTATCGCGTCGCTATTGAAAAAGGTCTTCTTTCACTTCGCGAGACGGCAGACGAATACGGTCGCCGCGCAATAGATAATATAATCGACTTGTCCGACAGATACAAAAAAGAAGCAGAGCGCGTAGGCAGAACAGATATAGCAGAGGTGCTCTCTCGTGTGCCCCGATACGGCGCAACCACCTTCCGCGAGGCTTTGCAGATTTTCCGTATCATTCATTTTTCTTTGTGGCTTGAAGGCAACTATCATAACACGGTAGGTTGCTTTGACCGATATATGTACCCCTACCTTGAGTCCGACCTCAAGAAAGGCATACTCACAGAAGAAGAAGCGTACGAACTTGTATGCGACTTTTTCCTCTCATTCAACCGCGATTCCGACCTCTACGTTGGTGTTCAGCAGGGCGATAACGGTCAGAGTATGATGCTCGGCGGTGTCGACAAGGACGGAAACGAAGTGTTCAACAAACTCTCCGAACTTGCCCTTCGCGCAAGCGCAAGGCTTAAAATGATTGACCCGAAGATAAATCTCCGCGTAAGCAAAAATACCCCTCTTGAAATTTACGAACTCGGTACGCAACTTACGAAAGCAGGTCTTGGTTTCCCTCAGTATTCAAACGATGACGTAATTTTGAAGGCGCTTGCCGATTACGGCTACGACCACGAAGACGCAGTAAATTACACAGTCGCTGCTTGTTGGGAGTTTATCATTCCCGAAGTCGCTTTCGACATCGACAATATCTCTGCCGTAAATATGCCTTTGATGGTCGACAGAGCCATTCGCCGCGTACTTGGAGAAGCGAAAACCTTTGACGAAGTTCTTTTGGCTGTCAAAGAGGAAATAGAAAAAGAAACAGAAAAAATAATCGCGTCAATAAAGGACGTGTGGTTTGTTCCCTCGCCCTTTATGTCGGTATTGCTGAATAATATAAAATACCGCAACTTCGGTATCCACGGCACAGGACTTTCTTCTGCGTCAGACTCTCTCGCCGCTGTCAAAAAGAACGTCTTTGATGAAAAAACAGTAACCCCCGAGCGTCTTATCTCTGCTCTTGACGCAGATTTTGAGAACGACCCCGAACTTTTGCATTTACTTCGTTACGAATCCCCGAAAATGGGTAACGATGATGATTACGTCGACTCTATGTGTACCGATCTTCTTGACGTTTTTGCCGATGCTGTAAAGGGTAAAAAGAACTGTCAGGGCGGAATTTGGCGCGTAGGCACAGGCTCTGCTATGTACTATCTCTGGCACGCAGCGGAAGTGGGGGCAACCGCAGACGGAAGAAGAAAGGGCGAGCCTTTCGGTACGAACTTCGCCCCCAACCTCTTTGCGAAAACAGGCGGTCCTGTCTCTGTTATTAAGTCGTTTTCGAAGCAGAATTTCGTTCGTGCGGCAAACGGCGGACCTCTTACACTTGAATTCGCCCGTTCAATATTCAAGGACGAAAGCAGTATAACAAAAGTCGCTCAACTCGTTAAATATTTCATCGAGCGCGGCGGTCATCAGTTGCAACTTAACGCAGTTGACCCCGACGCTATGCGAGAAGCGCAACTTCACCCCGACCTCTACAGACAACTCGTTGTAAGAATTTGGGGTTGGAGCGCGTACTTCGTAGAACTTGAAAAAGAATACCAAGACCACGTAATATCCCGTCAGGAGTACACCGTATAATGCAAGGTCTTATCTTTGACGTCAAAGAATTTGCCCTTCACGACGGCGGCGGAGTAAGAACAACCGTCTTTTTGAAGGGGTGTCCTTTGCGTTGTATATGGTGTCACAATACCGCAGGCTTGCGTAACAAACCCGAACTTTGTGTGAAAAGCGTCGGTTGCCTTGACTGCAAACTCTGCCGCCGCGAGTGCAACCACGAGGATTGCCGTCCTTTTGGAAGATGTATCCACGTATGTCCGAAAGGTCTTGTCGACGTGGTGGGGAAATACGTAGACTCTCGCGAACTTGCCGAACGTCTTATGCGAGGCAGGGACGTTTTTGACCTCACGGGCGGCGGTGTAACTGTTTCGGGCGGTGAACCTCTTATGCAGGCGGATTTCGTGTCTGATCTTGCATCTCGCCTTGACACGCACAAACTTCTTGAAACTTCGGGATATGCTTCCCCCGAAGTCTTTAAAAAAACGGTTTCCTATTTTGATACCGTGTATATCGACGTCAAAATAGCCGATAGGGAAGAGCATAAAAAATACACGGGCGTGTATAACGACGCTATCCTTGAAAATCTCCGTTATCTTCAAGAAAATGCAATAGAACACACGGTGAGAGTGCCGCTTATACCCGACATAACCGACACGAAAGAAAACCTCTCCGCAATAGCGAAAATAGCAGGGGATTCGCAGGTTGAACTTTTGCCGTATAACGCTCTTGCGGGGGCAAAATATGCATCTGTCGGAATGACTTTTACCGACAAAATAACGAAAAAAGAGAACAATTCGGTAGACGTTTCGATATTTGCCAACTGTAAAATGAAGAAATAACAAAATGACTGTCTTGAATTTTTTGCGTTCGGGACGGTCATTTTTTCTTTTGTGCATTTTGACGATGATTTTTTTTGCGAATATATATAATGCACAAAATAATAAGTCGATTTGGCGAAAAATGAAGATGTTTTTTGTGCAATATTTCCCGACTTTTTTACGTGTGTAAAAAAATGCGCGAGTATGAACAATTTACTGCCATTTTGTTGACTTTGCTTCAAAAATTTTATATAATATACCTACTGTTCGCGCTATTATTGTATAATATAATAAATAAAATAAACTACGCGCGAAATCACGGTTTTGCCCTTGCGAATAGTAAAAACAAAACAGAAAAGGTAAAACCAACGGAGGAAAAATATGAAAGCAAGATTGAAAGCGCTTTTGGCATTGTCACTTGTGTTGGCAATGATAATTCCACTTGCCGCATCGTGCGGCAAAAATCCGCCAAAGGACGTAGAGAGTTATTCTATTACGTACGAACTCAACGGCGGTAAAAACCACAAGAAGAATCCGTCTTACTACACAACGGAAGATGTAACTCTTCTCGATGCGACAAAAGACGGCTACGACTTCCTCGGCTGGTATCTTGACGCGGATTTCGAAACTCCTGTGTCGGTTATCTATGCCGCAGAAAAGACAGACGTTATTCTGTACGCTAAGTGGAGCGATATTCCCGCAGGTGCACACAGAATTAACTATGAACTTTTCGGCGGTTTGAACGCAGAGGAAAATCCCTCGTTCGTGCTTAACGAAAACGTCGTGCTCGCAGCACCGACGAAACCCGCGTTCGACTTTCTCGGTTGGTATGCGGACGAAGCGCTTACGACTCCTATTACAGAGGTTAGTAAGTCCGTCACCGCAGACGTCACCGTGTATGCAAAATGGAGTGAAGCGAAAATAGATACGCTTATCTATAACGCAAACGGCGGTATCGGTTACGGCACGAAATTGGATATGGCACGCGGCGAGACCGTAACGCTTGAAAAATCTACGTTTAACAAGAGTGGTTATAAGTTCGTCGGTTGGTCAGACTCGCCCACAGGCGACGTAGTATATGCCGACGGTGATGAATACACCTTGACCGAAAGTTCTCCTCGCGTACTTTATGCAGTATGGGAAGAAGAAAAGGGTGCGGATAAATCTCTTGACCTCTCGGTTGAGATTGATTACACCAACTTTTACGTTCAGGATAATCTCCAACTCGCAGCAGATTTCTTCGGTGTAACCGCAGACAGAAACAGAACGAATCCCCTTATAGGCGGCGCACAGTATGAAAACGTGAACGCAACCGCAGGTACACGTTTCAAAGCGGTAGCAACAAACTACGCTGACTTCATCGGTCACTTATCTGCATCCATCGGGCTCAGCGGCGGTACTGCAAAGATCGCATCCCCCTGGTGCTTCTCCGACATGTACGCAGACTACACGAAGAAGGTAGGTACAGGTAACACCGCAGACTACAGAACCTCACTTCCTTCCGGCTCTAACGTAGCGGATGTGAAAATCGATGGCGCGAACTACATAGTTTTCTATAACGACGAAACAACTCAAAGCTTCAAGATAGCTGAAGAAAAGGGCGTTCAGTACTACACCACAAACACAATGGTAGAGGGCGTGACCGATTACTATCTTCAGGACGGAAAATGGTCGAAGAAGACCTACGTTTCCGAATGGAGTGAAAACTCGATAACCCTCGGTGTAAACTCCACGCTCTTCATTGACTCGTTCCAGAATTACATCAAAACGGGCGTAGAAGACTTTACCATTCAGGCGGTAACCTCTTTCGTGACCGAAAACTCAACGGGTCAGGTTTATATGCTCGGTATGACGAGATATTCCGTCGGTATGGTAAAAGTTGACGGCGAAAAGAAGCTCTCCTATCGCGGAATGACGAAATCCTACAACGGCTCAGGCTCTGCAAGTGCATCTTTGCCTGCGTTTAATACCGATGCCGACTGGTACGGTATAAACGAAAATACCTTCACCTTTGACAGAACTTACAGTGATGCAAACGGTGTAGGACAGACCACCTACGGAATTTTCGTAAACGGTAAAAATTACGCGACCGTCACCCACGACACGTCTTCCATTGACGGAACAGTAAAGATAGGTGAAGGACAAAACACGAAAGTTTACGCAGTACGAGTATATTCCGATATACTCACAGAAGCGGAAATCAAGCAGAACCACTTCGTTGACATAGCGAAACTCTACAAACTCAACCTCACACAGTATGCGTATGCCACAGATGAACTCAAGGCAGAAATACACGAAGCATTCGCTGGCAAGAAGTTTGAAGGCGAAAATACAGTAGAACTTCAGAAACTCCTTGACGCTTACTTTGCCGCAACTTCGACAGAAGGTCTTTCATACGTAATATTCAAGGCAAATTACGGTCAGTTTGATACCGCGGCAGAACATTACGTGGTAAACGGCTCACCGATGCCCGCACCCGAAATGACACTCGGTGGCTCTGAATTTATCGGTTGGGCGAAATCTGCAGACGGAGAAGTGGTATATCCCGCAAATAAGCCTTTCGCTGTAACAGAAGATACCGAACTCTATGCTATCTGGGAACATAAAAACTATTCGATATCCTACGATATGCAGGGCGGTGAATTTGAAGCAGGCGAAACCGCCGCTACAACATACCTCTCCAATACAGACGTATTCGACCTTCCCACGCCTAAAAAAGAAGGTTACATATTCTGCGGATGGTATACAAGCGATTCGTATGAAAAGGCTATAAACAAGATAACCTACGGTGTAGGCGGTGACCTCAACCTCTACGCAGGCTGGGCACAAGACGCAGAAAACCTCTTTGAGTTGAACCTTTCCGACACTCTTGAAAGCAGAGCCGGAAAGTATGACACAGACTTCACGAACAACGCAAACGTACTTAACAAGTTCTTGCAGGCGGTAGACGAACTTCCCGAAGAAGTTACGGTGCTTCCGAAATTTGACGTAAACTCTTACCTCATCAGTAACCTTACTCAGATCTACGTATCCGTTGACGGTGACGACTCCAACTCAGGAACGATCGATTCACCTCTTGCAAATCTTGAAACCGCACTTGCAAAGGTTCGCGGAATAGGCGGCGCTATCATCTGGGTACGCGGCGGTGAGTATCAGCTCAGCTCAAGCATTTCCTTGAATGCTACCCACTCGGGCACGTCTATATCTCCCTTGATAATAAGCGCATATCAGGATGAAAAGCCCGTATTCACTACGGTAAAGGTCTTGAACGCAACAGACTTTGCCGAGGTTGATTATGCAAGCGACGCTCGCGCATCTCGCATTCCCGCAGAAGCGCAACCCTACATCCTCAAAACAAATCTCCGCGACCTCGGTTGGACCGACAACGACATGGGTTCAATCTCGAAAGACGGAAAACCCACACTCTTCATTGACGGCGAACCTCAGAACATCGCCCGTTACCCCAACGCAGGCGAAGAACTTCTCTACATCTCAAGCGTAGTTGATTCAGGTAGCGTAACCTCACGTGACGGATCCTGGATCTATCAGTGGTGGATACCGAGAGTTCAGAACTGGCAGAAGTGGAAGGATGCAAACGGCGGCTCTTACAACTGGAACGTAACCTACTACAACCAGAAAGAAGGAAAGACGAAAGCCCTCTATGCAAACGAGGCAGCCGCAATAGCGGATGCAAAGGCAATTCAGGCGGCAGTTGACGCAGGCGCGAACGTTTACATCGACAGTTACGGAAATCAGAACGTTGACTACGGTTGGACTATCAACCTCATCGACTTGACACCTTGCCTCTGGGAAAACGACGGCAATATCTGGTATTACGGAAACGTCTTTGAAGGATGGGAATACGGATATTACAACATAAAAGATTTCAACGTAGTAAAGAAATCGATGACATCTGTTGGCGGTTCTTCCTACGGTGCAACCGTATCGGGTAACTCCCCCACAGGTCACAACGACTACTACCTCTTCAACGCAATCGAAGCACTTGACGCGCCCGGTGAATGGTATCTCGACTACACGACAGGCGAACTTTATATCTACAAAACCGAAAACTTTGAGCAGTCCGTGATCACCTACGCATCGACCTCAACAGTAGACGCATTCAGTGCATTGCATGCTGAAAACGTTATCCTCAACGGCCTTAGCGTTGATATGACAAGCGGTCGCGGTATCTACGCTCTCTATTGCAAGAACTTCATAGTTCAGAACTGTACAATAACCAATACGGGAAAAGAGGGTATCTACCTCAGTAACTCAAGCCGCTGTGCAGCAATCTACAACGATATCTCCCACCTCGGCGGAAATATGATAACGGTTGGAAATTCCAGCTCAGCTTACAACCTTACCCCCGACCTTAACGTAGTTCAGAATAACTACTGCCACACTCCTCAGGAGTCGAAGCAGGGTGGTATAACGGTAGGCGGATGCCGTTCCGTTGTATCTCACAACGACCTTGTTGACTGCCGCATCACATTCAACGCATCCGTTGAATGTATAGTAGAGTATAACGACGTAAAGGGCGGCTCACAGTATGAGTCCGATGCAGGTATGATTTACCTCAACGGTTACTACCATATCGGTAACCATATACGCAATAACTACTTGCACGAATGGGGCACTCCCGGAAACGGTGTATACTTCGACGACCTCTCGTCCAACAACTATGCATACTTCAACATAATGGACTCGACAGAAAAAGTACACGAAAAAGCGACCGGCTTCTGCTACACCTCGACAGGTCACTATAACGTATTCTACGGAAACGTATTTATAGGAAGAAGCGTTGACCGTATCAATGAAAGCGCTATCTACTACCTCAACTCCTCATGGCTCGGCTATCGCTGGGCAGGTTTGTCTTCGGGATACGTTACAAGTTATACAACCAAGTATAATTCCGAAAAACTCTATGAGAGATTCCCTGAGCTTGAAGCGTACATTGAAAAGATGGCAACCCACGTTGACGAAAGAGCAGAAACAGGATACGTTCGTAATGAACTTGAAATGTATCTGCGCGCTCCGGCAAATAACATAGTAAAGAACAACGTAGTCCTTGGAACGTCAGTATGCTTCAATCAACCCGAACTCAAGGAAGCAGACGGAACGATAATCCCCTCGACCGACTACGTAGGTGAAAACTATCACGCAAGTTCCTACAAGGGATTCTTTGCAGACCCCGAAAACGGCGACTTCTCGATGGATGAAGACATAATAGCGGAAATCAGAACGAAGATTCCCGACTTCAATCCTCTCTCTACCGCGAATTGCGGCCGCACAGAGAAGTAAACTAAAGTTAACATTTTCCTCAAAACTCCATACGGGGTTTTGAGGGAGTTAAAGAAAGGTATAAAAAATATGAAAAACAAGTTACTCATCGCATTGCTCGCACTTGTACTTGTTCTCTCGCTTGCTTCTTGCGGCGGATCCAAGAATCCCGCAGGCGACAACATTCCGAAGTACGACGCAGTATCACTCGCAAATTGGCAGAACTACGTAATAGTATATCCCGACTCTGCCGACGGTTCTGAAACCGCAGCATTTGAAAACTTCCGTACCGCTATTACAGAAAAGTACGGAGCAAACCTTCGTGTAGAATCCGACTTCCTTATTCCCGGTGAAGAAGCACCCGTCGGAACTCTTGAAATCCTTATCGGTGAAACAAACCGTCCTGAAAGTAAGACGGCACTCGAAGGATTGAAGGCAAACGACTACACTATCCGTTTTATCAACAACCGTCTCGTTCTTATAGGCGGCAGCGGTGCTGCAACCTATGAAGCAGTTAACTTCGCTATCAACTACCTCTTCGCAGAAGAAGGCGTTACTTATCCTGCAGGCGAAGACTTCATCGTAAAAAGTGAGTACAGACTCGACACTCTTACTATAGGCGGAGTTGACATTGCCAACTTCCAGATAGTACGCGGTGACGGTATGAATGCTTCTGAACGTCTTATGCTTGACAACCTTCAGGCTGCTATTGCAGACGCTTGCGGTGTAAAAGTTAAGATAGTTACTGCAAAAGACGAAGCAATCACGAACGAAATCCTTATCGGTGATACAAAGAGACCTGAAACATCAGGTGATATCACAGAAGGTTACTATTCCGTAAATCAGACAAGCGATAAACTCGTATTGTTCGGTAACGGTAAGGGTGTATCGGGACACCTCATTCGCGTTCTTATCAATGAGATAAAGGCTATTCCCGACGGCAAGTCCTATGACCTCAATCTTGCAGCAGTAGTAGAAGAGCCCTACGTTGCTCCTTCTCTTGCAGAAATCAACATTCCCGACAACCTTCCTTCTTATGCAGGAAAGTATGACCCCAATTTTGAAAATTACGAGAACGTACTCGCTCGCTTCTATATGGCGATGGACGAACTTCCCGAAGAAATCACAGTACTTCCCAAGTACGATGTTGACGAACTCGCAAAGAGCATTAGCACTCAGTACTACGTTGCTACCGACGGTGACGACAAAAACCCCGGTACAATTGACGCACCTCTCGCTACTATCGGCGCGGCTATGAAGAAGATTCGTAACGGTGCAGGCGGTATAGTTTGGGTACGCGGCGGTACGTATGAACTTTCTGCAGGTATTTCCTTCCAAACGGACGGTACTTACTTTGCTCCCGTTATTGTTAGTGCATACGAAGACGAAGTTCCCGTATTCACAACCGTTAAGAATATTGATACAGCAGCATTCTCAACAATCGATTACACAACGGATACTCTCGCTCAGAGAATCCCCGACGCAGCAAAGCCCTACGTAGAAAAAGTTAACCTCTTTGAACTCGGCTGGACCGCTGCAGACCTCGGCGAAATTTCTTCTTCGGGTACACCGAAACTTTACCTCGACGGCGAATTCCAGTACATCGCTCGTTATCCTAACGCAGACAAACCCCTTCTCTACATATCCACCGTTTATGATTCCGGTAGCGTTACCTCCCGTGACGGTTCTTGGATCTATCAGTGGTGGATGCCCCGTGTTCAGAACTGGAAGAAGTGGAGTGAATCAAACGGCACTTCTTACAACTGGGACGTAACTTACTACAACCAGAAAGAGGGAGCAACAAAGCGCCTTTATGCAAATGAAGCAGCCGCTATAGCAGATGCAAAGGCAATTCAGGCATCTATCGATGCAGGAAATGCACCTTACACCGACAGCCAAGGCAACCTTAACGTTAGTTACGGTTGGACTATCGGTTTGATAGACCTCACACCTTGCACTTGGGAAAACACAGGCGACATCTGGTACTACGGTAACGTATTCGAAGGTTGGGAATACGGCTACTACAACATAAAGGAATTTGACGTTCTCAAGAAGACAATGACCTCTAAGGGCGGTTCTACCTACGGTGCAACCGTATCAGGTAACTCTCCCACAGGTCACAACGACTATTACCTCTTCAACGCTATAGAAGCACTTGACGCTCCCGGTGAGTGGTTCGTTAACTTCGAAACAGGCGATCTCTATCTTTACACTCCCGAAAACTTCGAGAACGTAAAGGTAACCTACTCTTCTACCAACACAGTTAACGCATTCAACGTTCAGGATGCAGAGTACATCATACTCAACGGCCTTACCATTGACGCAACGAGCGGTATCGGTGTTTACGTATATAACTCCAACAACGTTGTTATTCAGGGCTGTACCCTTACAAACACAGGTAAGGACGCTATCTCTATTTCTTCAGGTTGTGTAAGCGTTGCGGCTATCTACAACGATATTTCCTACACAAGCGGAAACATGATCACTGTCAGCGATTCCAACGCTGCATATTCACTCAAGCCCACAAAGCACGTTATCCAGAACAACCACCTCCACGATCCTCAGATTTCAAAGCAGGGTGGTATAACAGTTGGTGGTTGCCGTTCAGGTGCTTCTCACAACTTCCTTGAGGACGTACGTATTACCTTCTCGACCTCTGTTGAATGTATCGTTGAGTACAACGAAGTTCGCGGCGGTTCAAAGTATGAGTCCGACGCAGGTATGATCTACCTCAACGGCTTCTACCACATCGGTAACCATATCCGTTACAACTACCTCCACGACTGGGGTACTCCCGGTAACGGCGTATACTTCGACGACCTCTCGTCCAACAACTACGCATACTATAACATTATGGACTCCACCGAAAAGGTACATGAAAAGGCAACAGGTTTCTGCTACACCTCTACAGGTCACTATAACGTATTCTACGGAAACGTATTTATAGGAAGAAACGTTGACCGTATCAACGAAAGTGCTATCTACTTCGATGATTCTTCATGGCTTGGTTACCGTTGGGCAGGTCTTTCCGACAACTACGTAAAGAACTATAAGTCGAAGTACAATCAGGCGGCTCTTTATGACCGTTTCCCTGAAATAGAAGTTTACCTCGACAAGATGGCTACTCACATCGAAGAACGCGCTTATGACGCATACGTTCGTAATGATCTTGAAGTATACCTCCGTTCACCTGCTGACAACATCATCAAGAACAACGTTGTTATCGGTACTTCCGTATGCTTCAACCAGCCCGCTCTTATCGAAAAGGGTAAGGTTATTCCTACCTTTGACTACGTAGGTGAAAACTTCCACTCCAAGATAGCAGACGACGTATTCGTTGACTATCTCAACGGTGACTTCACCATCTACGAAGATATTCTTGATATGATTTATCAGGTAATTCCTGACTTCAAACCCCTTTCAACAGAAAAAGCAGGTTTGACATATTAAGTTAAAACTTGAATGTAAAACAACCGATACGGCTTTGTCCGTATCGGTTGTTTTTTTAGTGGATAGTGAATAGTGGACATTTTAAAAAGGCAGCAGTTTCAAACTGCTGCCTTTTATGTACAAATCAAATTATAAAACCTATATAAATTGCGGCATATATGTATAAATCAAATTTCCTCTGCTACGAGGTCTCGTTCTCCGTTTTCAAATCTCTGTTCGAAACGGTATAATTTCCCACCTAACTTCACACCGTAAAGCGAAAATTCACAGTCGGTAAAAGGTGAAAACTTCACGCCGTCACTCACGTCAATTCCTGCCCAATAGGTCATAAACGGATTTATCCAAGACGAGTGGAAATAGTCGTTTATGGGTGAGAAACTCGCGCCGTCGTCAGAGCGGTAATGCTCACACATAAGCGGCGTGCTTCTGTCTCCGTAAGGGAAGTGAAGTTGCGTGAAACTGTCGAAAAAGGAAAGCCAACGGCTTTTCAATTCTCCGTCATCTTCGCTTTTTGCCGCATCTCCGAGTGCGAGCGCGACAAGACTGTTTGCAAACGGCCACACAGGACCGTTCCAACACGCACCGTAGGTTTTCGGCGACAACTCCGATGCATACGCAGGTCCCGTTATACAGTTGTCCCACCAATACATAGGACAGTCTTTCGATACCGTAGTAACGGAAAACTCGTCGGAAAACTCGCCTTCATTCCATATCTTTTTGAGAGCGCCGTTATATTCCTTACCAACGATTCCGTCAATAAAAGGTATAAAACCGTCGTAACACTTCGCCTCGTCTGCGAGAAGTCCTGTCTTTTCGTCACGGTCGAAAAAGAATTCCTTTTCTTTGTCCCACGTTGAAAGAAGTTCTTTTTTCAGTTTTTCTTCGCATTGTGAAAATCTCTGTGCGTCGCTCTCTTTGCCTAATTCCTTTGCCATTTTCCCGAGTGCACGAAGCGACAGAATATCATAGCACAAAGTATCCACGCGGAAAACTCTCGCAATAGAAAGACCTTCTTTTTTGTTGCCCTCTACGTCGTGGCGGTAGTCCCATTTTTCTTCCGTATACTGATAAAACGACGGTTGATATTCTGCACCCGTCGGCCAACTTCCGTTTGTCGCACGTATTGGGTTTTCTGCATCTATATCGAGATTTTCTTCAACGCTTCTGCGTAGACCTTCGTAATTTCGGGAAAGCCACTCGCGGTCGGGGTGTATCTTGTAGAAATCCCACACCGCAAAAGGTGTAAAATGTATATAAGTGCTATGCTTTTCTCCGTCAAGTGTCCATGCTTCCGTCTGGTCGCGTCCGTATTCACCGCGAGAAAGCCATTTCGCTTCCTCAATCTGTAGCGGCACAGGCAGGTCGACAACAGTGCCGTACCAAGCGCCAAACTGCGATTCATAGATGCAATGTGATTTGAATTTATGTTCAGGTATAACCTCTGACGGCTTGTAAATGCTTCTGTATAAGAGATAATAGCGGTAGTAGTAAACTTTTAATACGTCGCTATCGTCACACTTGAATACGGGCACGTTTTCCTCAAACCAAGCGTTAAACGCTCTTTCATTTTCAAGGAAGGGATTTTCACAATCAAGAGCCTTTTTCGCTTTTTCTTTTGCCGAATTTGCGTCTTTGTCGTACGCCATAGTATACTTGACCGTCACGGAAGAAAAAGGCGGTATCTCTAATTCAAACTCTCGCCCACCTCTGTCACAGGCAATATAAGCATATCCCGAAATTTTGTATTTCGCCCTCATTGCTGCAGGTCTTGTTTCGGTTTCCACACGGTAGAATTCACCGTATTCCGAAAAAGGCATAGCAATTTTCACGAAAACGTGCGACGCCGTTCTTTTTTCATTCTTTACAGTAAGAAAAGAACTGTATACGTCATTATAAGAAATAGTTTTTTTCTCATAAATAACAGTAGAAGCAGACCGCGCATAGTAATCGCTGTCTATCGGCGTGCGGTATACCGTTTCTGTGTATGCAGGAGTCCAATGATTGCGAGTAACGAAAAGCGGATTTTCTTTCGTGCCTGCTTCCTTTCCGTCAACAGTCAAAGAGACGGAAAGCGCGTCAGACACAGTAGTATGATGCCCAAGTACGAAAATTCCGTGCATTCCGAGTTTTTGCTCTTGCCATTGTGATTCTGGCTTGTTGCCGCCGCGTTTTGCGTCGGGGCGGAATAATCCCTGACCGTATATCTCCACCTGACCGATACTTGCCATATTCTTGCCGAAAAGGTCGGTCCTTGCAGAACTTTCAAGCAGTCTGTTTATATTTTGATGCTTGTTTAAGTACATATAAACACCTCAGTGCAAATTTATTTGCATTTATATTTTATAAGGTAATTTTATCACAATAAGTGACCTTTTTCAAGTGCATTTCAATCATAAACTCGCTTTTTCTTTCATTTTGGGCTTGCATATTTAGCAAAACACTTGACAAAGTCGCATAGCGGTGTTATAATACACGTGTAAAGGCAATGACGGAAAGAGTAGTGCTTTATCTTTGCTATTCAGAGAGAGGAACGTTTTGCTGCGAGTTCCTTTGGCAAAAAGGCACGAAGACCACTCCCGAGCCGCGTACGATGAGTGCGCCGAAATCCTCGCGTTAAGAGGCGTGGCTTATTAGAGCCTTGAGTGAAAAATTAAGGTGGAACCGTGCGAAAGCACCCTTAATGCTATTTGTGGCATTAGGGGATTTTTTATTTTACAAACTAAAAAATTAAGATATATCAAGGAGAAAACAATGAAGGTAATTTACAACGACGGAACAGTCAAAGAAACTACCGAGCGCGAAGAGGAATTGCATATTATAAGACACTCTGCCGCTCATATAATGGCTCAGGCGATAAAACGCCTTTACCCCGAGGCAGACTTTGCCTACGGTCCTGCAACCGAAAAAGGTTTCTACTATGACGTAGACCTCGGTGACAGAAAACTCACAGATGAAGATCTCGCAAATATTGAAAAGGAAATGAAGAAGATAGTAAAAGAAAATCTTCCTATCAAGCCTTTCATTCTTCCTCGCGAAGAGGCTATAGCACTTATGGAAAGCCGCGGCGAAAAGTACAAGGTAGAGCATATAGGCGACCTTGCCCCCGATGCTGTCATCAGTTTCTATCAGCAGGGCGACTATATTGATATGTGCGTAGGCCCTCACCTCTGCTACACGAAAGCACTTAAAGCATTCAAGATTACTCAGCAGTCAGGCGCATACTGGAAGAACGACAAAAATAACAAGATGCTTACCCGTATCAACGGTATCGCATTCCATACTCAGGAAGACCTTGACGCATACGTAAAGCAACTTGAAGAAGCAGAAAAGAGAGACCACCGCAAGATAGGTAAAGAAATGAACCTCTTTATGCTCTGCGAAGAAGGTCCCGGATTCCCCTTCTTCTTGCCTCGCGGTATGGCGCTCAAGAATGCTCTCGTTGAATACTGGAGAGACATTCACTACCGTGATAACTACGTTGAAGTATCTACTCCCCTTATAATGAACCGTCAACTCTGGGAAACCAGCGGTCACTGGGATCACTACAAGGATAATATGTACTCCACAACAATAGATGACGAAACCTACTGCATCAAGCCTATGAACTGTCCCGGCGGCGTTATGGTATACCGTAGCCAGATGCACAGTTACCGCGACCTTCCTATGCGCGTAGGCGAACTCGGTCTTGTTCACCGTCACGAACTCAAGGGCGCGCTTCACGGTCTTTTCCGTGTTCGTTGCTTCACTCAGGACGATGCGCACATCTTTATGCGTCAGGACCAGATAACCGATGAAATTATGGGCGTTGTTCACCTTATAAACGAAGTATACACGAAGTTCGGCTTCAAGTACTTCATTGAACTTTCCACACGTCCCGAAGACAGTATGGGAAGTGACGAAGATTGGGAAGCAGCAACAAACGGTCTTAAAAACGCTCTTGAAAAACTCGGACTTCCTTATATCCTCAACGAAGGCGACGGAGCATTCTACGGTCCGAAGATAGACTTCCACCTCGAAGACAGTCTTGGAAGAACGTGGCAGTGCGGTACTATCCAACTTGACTTCCAGATGCCTATAAACTTCGAACTCGAGTACACAGACGAAGAAGGTAAGAAGCAGAGACCTATAATGATTCACCGCGTATGCTTCGGTTCAATCGAACGCTTTATCGGTATCATCACAGAGCACTTTGCAGGTAAATTCCCCGCTTGGCTCGCTCCCGTTCAGGCAAAGGTACTTCTCGTTTCCGAAAAGAGCGCAGAATATGCAAAGGGCGTATACGAAGCGCTTCGTGCAAACGGTATCCGTTGCGAACTTGACGACCGTAACGAAAAAATAGGCTATATGATAAGAGAAGCACAGGTAGTTGAAAGAATTCCCTATATGCTTATCATAGGCGCAAAGGAAGCAGAGGAAGGCACAGTATCCGTTCGTAACCGCGACACAGGCGATACAACAACGATGACACTCGACGAATTCCTCGCGAAGATTCTGACCGAGATAAAGGAAAGAGCATAAATCACGGCAATGCGGACAACCGCAAACGCTTTGAATTTCCTTCTGTATTTTCAGAATTATTTCAGAATAACGAAAACAACCCCATCAAAGCCGAAGACTTTGATGGGGTTGTTATTAAAGATTAAGTAATTACTGCAAGAAAAGTTTCTTGAAGAGAAGTACCCAGATGAAGTCAAGCCAACCGAAAGCGAATCCGCCTACAGTAACGATAATGCAGATGATAAGACGGATAAGACCGCCCTTCTTTGCAAAGGTAGACCATCTTACAATCAACTCAACAAGCCAGTTTACACCGGGGATAAGAAGCAGAAGAAGTTGTACCAAGCGATTTTGTCTGTTAAACCAAGTCATAGTGAAATCCTCCGTTGATTTTATTTTGCCGAAATAGTTTTCGGGTATATTCATTTTAACACAAAAATCGCTATTTGTCATTATATTTAGAAAAAATCTACAAAAATTTCAAATCCTTTGACAAACCGAAAATAAAATGCTATACTGAAACTGAAAACAAAGAAAGGATATGCGAAAATGCAAAGAGAAATAAAAATATCTCCAAAAGTATATAAAAGCCATCAAAAAGGTACAATCCGTATATCCGTTTTGGGAGATGAATACGACCTTTCAATTCCTGCGGAAATACGAATTCAAGCAATGGAGCAGTACGATATTCGCCACTCGAAAGACTATTGCATAAAAGAGCCTGAACGCTACGAATATTCGCAGATGAAAATGGTATCCGACTACGTATACGAGTTTGACTACGAATTCACGTACGAGCAGAAATACCTGATTTCCTTTCGCGTGCCCGACGTGTTGAGGTATGAGTCCTTCGTCTACTCGCTTGATAGCGATATTTCCGAATTGCAAGTCTTCCGCGGAGATACGCACATCCACACAAACGGCTCTGACGGACTTGAAGACCCCTTTACCGTCGCGTGTAATTACCGCCGCGCAGGATTTGACTTCATCGCCGTCACAGACCACCACAAAATGCCGCCCTCTGTTGAACTCAAACGAGAAATAGACCCCCTCACCGATGAATTTACCGTCTTCCGCGGAGAAGAAGTACACAACAAAAGTATGGGATATTTCCACATTGTCAATTTTGACGGCGAAATATCCGTAAACGATATAATAGAAACCGACGACGATTTCGTAAATTCCGAAATAGAGAGAATAATAAAAACCCACACCTTCGACGAAGGCGCAGACCCCTATTACTGCGCGTACCGCATCTTCATTTCAGAACAGATAAGAAAAGGCGGTGGACTTGCCATTCTCCCTCATCCGTATTGGATTTGTTGCGGAGAGTACAACTGCCAGACAAACGACCTGCGCTATCTATTGAAAAACAAACACTTCGACGTCTTTGAAGTTTTTGGCGGTTGCGACAAAAAATGGTACGGAAACAATCTCCAACTTTCTATGTGGACGGAACTTTGCGCCGACGTTGGATATATCTCGGTTGTGGGCGCGTCTGACAGTCACACCTCATACGAAGGCGACGGACTTTTCAACCGCCAATTCTCCCTTGTCTTCGCAAATGACAGAAAAGAGATAAAAAAGGCAATAAAAGACGGCTTTTCGGTTGCCGTTGGAAAGCACGGAGAGGGCGAATATATCGCAGCAGGAAAATTCCGCCTCGTCAAATACGCGCGCTTCCTCTTGGACGAATACTTCCCGCGCTATGAAAAATATACGCAAACCCACGCAGAACTCTTGGAAAAATCAAGAGAAACCGATATAACTAACTCCTTGCGCGAGTCCGAAGCGAAAATAAGAGAATTTAAAAAAGACTTCTTCGGATTTTAATTTGTCCGGTTAAAAGTAAAAGGGACTGCCCAAAAATTTGAGCAGTCCTTATTTTATATGTTATTCTTTGCAATTTCGAGCAAATCAGAGTAAACTATCTTGTTTGATGCAATTATCGGACAAGACTTCGAGAAATCCATTTCGCTTCCGTCGTCTTGCGTGATTATTCCGCCTGCCTCACGTATAAGAAGCCACCCCGCCGCAAAATCCCAAGGGCACAACTCCGCCTCGAAGAAAATATCGGTTCTTCCTGCGGCAACGTAGGCGAGGTCGAGCGCGGCAGAGCCTGACCTGCGAATATCGCTGCAACGCATAAAAAGTTCACGGCACAATCGGAAAGTCTTTTCGCCAAGTCGCGCCTTGTAATAAGGTGACGTGCCCACCCCGACTATTGAGTGCTGGAGATTTCTTTCAGAAACTGTCATCTTCTTTCCATTCAAAAATGCGCCGCCACCCTTCAAAGCGGTGAATACCTCACGAAGATAAGGGTCGTATACACAAGCGAAAACCGACTCGCCGTATGAAAGCATAGCGACCGAAATGCAGGAATGATGATAGTCGTGCACGAAGTTTGCCGTGCCGTCTATCGGGTCGATAATGAAAGCATATTCACTTGCAAGGTCTTTTGCATCGTTTTCCTTTTCTTCTGCCACGAAATACGCGCAGGGGAGTATCTTTTTAATTTCATCTATAAGGAAATTCTGCACTGCCACGTCGTATGCCGTAACCATATTAGCCGCATCGCCGCCCTTTTCAGAAAGCACACCTTCCGTTTCAATATCACGCGCACAAGTCATTATTTCTCCTGCGCGAATAACTATGTCTTGAATTTTCTTTGCCAATTCCTTCATAATAAAAATCCCCTTTTTCGTAATCCTTAAATTAAGAACTAGATTTTACCACAAAAAATCAGTATTGTCAATGGCTTTTTGCAAACTATTATTTACTAAAATCACTATTTTTGTAAATGTCTCCCGAAAGTGATAGTCCGATTTCCTTTTTTGCATCGCGTCCCGACTGCGATAACACCCACAGTTTTACATAGAGCGCAACGGGGGAAATATTTTTCGCACAAATGATGCCGAGCCGTGAAAACTCCGTCGCACTTTCATACTCCGCACCGTCGCTTATCCCCGATGCGAAAACAAAAACACCGCGTCGCTTCAACTTGTAGAAAAATCTACGCGCGCACTCTGACTTCGTATTCAAAGTGCCCGAATGGTAGGTGTTAATAATAACGTACTTCACCTTTCTCGGCATGCGCGGAAAACTTTCACCCGTATAAGAGGGAAGCACTGCTATTCTTTCGCTCGTTTCTCCAATAGACGAAAAATCAAGCGTAGCCGTCTCGTCTTTTTCTTCTTTGTAATTTTCATTCTTGACAAAATTGAAATCCTCGTCAAAACGTCCGTAGCACTCGCCGTAAATACTTCCAACAAAGTCGGAAAAAGCCACGCCCGAGAGCAACCTCGTCGCACGGTGGACAAGCACCTTTTCTTCGCTGTCGTTTCTGTAAACAACGAAAGCGCCGCCTCCGCCCTTACACTCAATAAATCTCAATGCGCCGTGAAGATTGTCAAGTCCGTTTGATTTTTCGTTGTCTATCGGTCTGTTTGCAGATACGAGACACACAGGAATACTGTCGAGCCCCAACGTATATCCGACCGCCGCCGCAGAATATTGCAGAGTGTCCGTGCCGTGAGTTATGATAACACCGTCGTAACCTTTTCCTATATTGCTTTTCAAGCACTCGCAAATCATAGAAAGATGCGCCCCTGTGTTGTTTTCGCTCAACTCCGTGTAAGGCTCGCAGGTATCGTATTCGAAATTGACACCGTATTTTTCTTCGTATGCCTCAATAATTTTATAGGGTTTGTCTTTGTCTGTAGAAATCACTTTGCCGTGAAGTGTGCTTCCTATCGTGCCGCCCGTAAAAATAAATAAAATTTTCATAAATGCCTCTTTTGGATAATCAAACTATTTCGCCGCCGCGACGGATTTTAGATATTCTGTCGGCGTCATACCCGTCTCACGCTTGAAAATTCGGCAAAAATATCTCTGGTCATAATAACCGCAAAGCATAGATATATCGCCTATCTGTAATGAAAGTTCGTTTTGCTTTGAGAGAAGTTTCTTTGCGTGTTCGATTCTCAAAGCGGTGAGATACTCAACAGGTGTAAATCCCGTCTGCGCGAGGAATTTTCTTCTCACGTGGTCTTTGCAGTAGCCGACACTGTTTAGTGTATCCGACAGGGAAAATTCAGGGTCGTTGAAAGATAATGCAAGTTTGGAAATTATACTCTCCACGTCCGCGTCTTTTTTCGTCGTTGTACACGCTTCCGCTATTATCTTCAGTACAAGTTCATACATCGACGAAAGTATAACGTCGCTTTGCGCCTCGCGGAAATATCTGCACACCATAATCTGCAGAAGTTTTTCAAGGGTTTTCTCTTTATCGTCTTGGAAAACTATAGGTTTATCCTGCATAAACGAAATATCGTCTGTCAAAAGAAAAATATCTTGGAATTTGATACTCGCTTCCTTTATATGCGGAGTGTTTTTCGGTACGATATGCACGCTCCCGGGGAAAAACGGAAACTTTTCTTCCCCTATCGTAATAGTCCCTTCGCCCTTTATATTGAGAATAACTTCGCAGCATTCGTGCGTGTGCGCGACGGAATATTTGCGAAATCTTTGTGAAATACCAATGTAATGAAGCATATAAAAATCTCCTTTTTGTCAGTATACCACGGAAAATAAAATTTGTCAATTGTCGTTTTTGTCCACATTTATATCGCAATTGTTCTACAAGTAAAAAGAAAAATGCGATATAATGAAGAAAAGAAATGAAAAAGGGGCAATGTATGAAAGTAGGAATTATAGGTTGCGGCGCAATAGCGCAGGTAAGACACATTCCCGAATATTCAAACAATCCGGATGTCACTTTGGTAGGTTATTATGACTTCGTATACGAAAGAGCGAAGGAAATGGCAGAGAAGTACGGCGGAAAAGCGTTTTCCACTCTTGAAGAACTTCTCGCGTGCGAAGAAATAGATGCGGTAAGCATCTGCACAGCCAACAACTGCCACGCAGAAAACACCGTCTCCGCACTCCGCGCAGGAAAACACGTGCTTTGCGAGAAGCCGATGGCGACCACTCGCGAGGAGTGTGAAAAAATGGTAGAAGAAGCAAAAAATGCAAACAGAAAACTGATGATTGCGCAGAATCAGGTCTTTATGCAGGAGCACGTGAAAGCGAAAGAATTGCTCGCATCGGGTGCAATAGGCGACGTCCTGACTTTTGACACGCGTTTCGGTCATGGCGGTCCTGACAATTGGAGTGTCGACCGTGGTACGGGAAATTGGTTTTTTGACAAAACGAAGAGTGCTTTCGGCGCAATAGCGGACCTCGGAATACACAAAACGCATCTTATAGAGTATCTGCTTGATAGCGAGATTGAAGAAGTCAAAGCAATGACGGCAACCCTCGACAAAAAATATAGCGACGGCACACCCGTAAACGTAGAAGATAACGCAATCTGCCTCTACCGTATGAAAAACGGTGCAATGGGCACGATGACTGCGAGTTGGACGTACTACGGAGGATACGACGACAACACTACCGTAATATACGGCACCCGCGGTATAATGAAAATTTTAGACGGCGTTCACGGTGTCAGCGTTTACTCGAAAGACGGCGCAGAGCCCGTACACTACGATTTTGAAGAGCAGGTGAATTCGGGCGTAATTGACGAATTCGTTGATTGCGTTGAAAACGGTAAAGAACCGAAAATAAGCGGAAAATCCCTGCTTTCCTCAATGAACGTCATCTTATCCGCAATAGAAGATGCGAAAAAATAAACGAAAAAAACTATTGCGTTTTAAATTTTATTTTGCTACAATATAATTGAGCACGAATCAAGTTTTATATAAGGTTTTTCATATAAGAAAGGATATTTACTATGGCAGATTTGTTTCCAAGAACAAACGTAGGCGGCGTTTCAATGCCGCGAATGATAATGGGTATAAACTGGCTCTTCGGTTGGAGTCATACAGGTGCGGCGGCAGACGCAGGAATACTCCAGAAGTATCAGAAGCCTGAGGACTTCTTGCCCGTATTCGAGGCATATCTCAGCCGTGGTGTTGACGCTATTATGGGCCCGATAAGCAACCACGAACTCGGCTATCGGGCAATCAAATACGCAGAAGAGAAACTCGGCAAAAAGATAATAATCATCGACACTCCCAGACTCAACGTAGACAACACCCCCGAAGCACGTGCAGAAGCAAGACAGCAGATAAAGAAAAGTAAGGAGATTGGTGCGACCTTCTCACTTGTATTCCACGAATGCGCAGAACAACTTGTAAACAAGAATCTCCGTCAGATTCCGAGACTTCCCGACTATCTCTATATGATTCGTGAAGAAGGAATGCTCCCCGGACTTTCCGCGCACATGCCCGAACTTGTCACGTATAGCGACCAGAACGAATACGACGTAGAAACCTATATACAGATATTCAACTGTATGGGATTCTTGATGCAGGTAGAAATTGAGAGCGTCGCAAGAATTATACATAACGCTCGTCACCCAGTAATGACTATCAAGCCTATGGCGGCAGGCAGATGCACCCCCTACGTAGGTATTACCTTCAATTACAGCACGATTCGTGACTGTGATATGGTTACTGTCGGCGCAGGAAGCGCCCTTGAAGCAGCAGAGGATATCGAAATCGGTATGGCTGCAATTGAGCACCGCTTCCCGAATCTCGGCGCACGTAGTTCACCTGTAAAGCAGGCAATCCTCGGTCACTGATAATAAATTTAAATTTAAAACGGCTATCTTCATTTTGAAGATAGCCGTTTTTGTGATTTATATATTCTCACTTGCTTCTTTTTCGACGGTTTTTGTTTTCAACTCCTCGCTGAGAGTGAAAAACTTGCAAGGATAAATATAAGAAATCTCGAAATGCCCCTGCAAAGAAACGTAGAAAATTCATTACCCTCAACGGAAATATTTAAAAGCCCCATTGTAGTGAGATAATAGTCCTTTGACCACTTGTAGTGACAATCCGTCGAAGGTACGCGCCAACTGCGCCCCGCGGAAAAATAATAGAACTTCACTTCCTTGGTATCGCGCATACCGGGCTTATATGCATACCGATGCTCCATATGCGGCTCGTATATTGTTTCTTCGGATATATGACTTAACCTTTCAAGCGAAATTGAAATATCTCCGCGGTCGAAAGCGTGTGACAGTTCCTTTTTCTGCGCCTTGTACTCTCTGTATGCGATTACGTAGTGGTATATATATGATAAACGGAAAAAGCAGACACAAGAACACCTAAAAGAATACTGTTGAGCACAACCCCCACAATAATTCCTATTAAAATAATTGAGAAAGCGTACGCAATTCTCCATTCTTCAACATTGGATAGGCAGATATTTGCGACGTACTGTAGGTCCTTTTTTATGTTTTCGAGTTTGAGTTCTTCTTTTTTCAAAACCTTACCCTTCTTATCTTACTTGTTTTCGCCTGACAAAAGGAAGAAAGAACCCTCTGTCAATTCGTCATTTTTTAACTCTGTTATGATTAGTCCTGAAATATATACCGTAAAAAAGTAAAATGTAAACAAGAAACATACAAACTACACCGAGAGGGTACAATACAGGATTTCCGTCCACAAGAGAATACAGAATCTCATACGGCGTACCGTCTCCGCGCACGAGAAACATATAGTTGTAGTTGAGAATTTTGTTTGCGACAAACGCGCAAACAATGAAAAATAGTAAAACGGAAAAAGTGATAGGGAAGTTTTTCTTCTTCATTTTTGCCATTCCCGTTATACCTATGTACAAAGACGCAAATCCCGACGTCGCGTGAGTGATTCCCGATACGACGTTGTCAAAGCAGAGAACAGGATAAGTGCCGTAATTGTTGCCAGCCCCGTACGTGCCAAGCACCGCACCGAGAATACCGAAGATAAGAACGAAATCAAGAGCAGACTCTTTCATTCTTCCTCGTGAAAATGCGGCGAGCGGAATGGCTATAAGGAGTGTACTGCACATGAAAAGCGGCAATTCATATCGCCACAAAAGAGCATCCTGTGCGCGTATGCACATTATAACAATCTTGAAAATTTCAACCGCATCAATAAATAAAGCGGCAAAAATCAGAACTTTGTTTTTCTTTTCATCGCTTTCGTTTTTCTTCCTTTTTCCGAACCACAACGCAAGCGCAACCATAATTATCATAAGAGAAGTGACAAATAAAATATGTTGCCACGACAAAAATCCTTCAGGCGTACGGTTATAACCGCCAAATCCAAAAAAATCTTTCATAATTAACCTCTGAAAAACAAACTCGTAATAATAACAGTAAATGATGAAAAAATTGTAGAAATATATGTTTTATTCCTTCTTGTATTGTAGCACAAAAGAGCGAGTGCTGTCAAGTGAATTACTGCCGTAAAAACAAATGACCTTCTCTGCATTTTTGCGAGAAAGTCATTTGAATTTTATGCGTTAGCCTTATTGTAATCCTCACAGAGAAGATTCATTGCACGGCACAATTTGTGGAAATACACAATAGGTCCGACAAGGAAAAGTGTGCCGAGAAAATACCATAGCCAGAAGTCGCCCGTTCCGAATTCATAGTCGATTTTTTTGTCTTCCAATGCCTCATTCACACGCGTTGCTATGTGGTAATGCCATACGGTGATCACAATAGCAAATGTGAAAATTGAAAGTATGTAAGCCAGAAGAAAGTCCATCGTCTTCGTGCGGTCCTTCTTCGGCGCAACTTCGTCAAGGTCGTATGAAAAAGGGATGAAGAAAATAATAGGATAAATTCCAAGAGTTAAAATAGTAAGAATTACGAGTTTGACAACACTTCTGTTAGTCTTCAGTTTCGGTGGCTTGTACGTCTTTTCTTCTTCGTAGTCATAGCCTATCTTATATGCCATGATTTTGCCTCCTCTGAATGTTCATATAAATTTTTATTCGAACATTTCCTCAATTTGTTCAAAATTGTTATCCATAGCAGTGACGATTATAAAACGCATAAAACCGTCCTCTTTATTGAGGTAATAAACCTGAGTAATAGTAACTCCGTACATAGAAGTAGAGCAAACAACGCGTGTAAATTCAGTATCGCCAAAGGTAACTGTTTCGTGCTCGTCAGGGAAGGAAACGACAATTCCCGATGCCGCCATACCGGAAAGTTGATTTTTGAGCACTTCTACGTATTGGTCTACCGTTATATTTGTGGCAAACGTCTTGGAAAGATTTTCGTAACCGATATTTACGCTGCTTCCCGTCAAGGTGTCAATAGCCATCATATCGTATATAGTGGGATTGTTTTTGAGCGCCTCCGCAAACTTTTCACCGAGTGCCTCCGCACCAAGATTCATGAGCGCCGCAATCTCTTCATCCGTGGAGTAAATCCAAGAATCCGACTTTGTGAACGTAAAGCCGAGATATTCGTTTGTGTAAACGTCGCCCTCGATTTTTCCTCTCGTCGGCTCGGTTTTTTCATCGCTTGCGGTATCGGTATTACAACCGACAAGCAAGAAAAGAGCAGTAAGCGCAAGAATAATAGCAAGTAACTTTTTCATTGTAAAATCCTCCAAAGTCGTATTAAAATGATTATATCACTGACACCGTTTAGTGTCAATATGATTCAACTAAAGGTAAATAAAAATCAACTGACCGTTGTTTTTTATAAACACTCTTAAAAATTAAAATCCGAAAAACGAAAGCAAGGTGTGCTTTGAATTGCCAATCGGCAAAAATCCTACTGCTTGATGTGGGCTGTTATAACTGGGGCGGTCGTGGGTTATGAGTGTGAAAAGATTATCCGTAATAACGATAGTGTCACACCCCGACGTTTTATTTCCGTATGCCATTGGTGTTTCGTCGCCAAAAGGCTCATATTTCAATTCAAGTTTGAATTCCGCACCCGTAACATTTTCCTCAAGGTATTCTAACGAAAGCATACTTTGTATGTAGTGGCATTTTTTATAATAAACACAGTTGTTGAAGAAATTTATAATAGCGATAAGTCGCTCATCGTCTTGACGTATGGAAATTTTCTCTCCGTCCTTGTACAAAACAGCAGAAAGGGGAATGTTGTGCATGTCGGGATAATTTTCGTACTTGCCAGACTTGACTTTTGTTATTATTTCGCTTAATTCTTCAGCAGAAAGTGTTTTATTTACAACCCCTGAATAATATGCTTCCGAGGCGTACGCGTCGTTCAAAAGAAAATCAAAATCAACGTCCGAAGAAACACTTTCGCTTATATCAGTCGTATCGGTTATGACCTCTCCACCGTCATCACAAGCAACCAACGAAAAGAGTAACAAAACGGAAATAACGCAAATAAAAATTTTCTTCAGCATATAAAAAATCCTTTTTAATTAGCCAAAAGATAATAAATCCTTCCCCAAGACCATTTTTTGTCGGCAGGGTAGGGGCATTTTTCCTTATCCCCCATATAGAGAATAGAAACGCCAAACCAATTTTCACGAATGACCAAAACGTTTCCCTTTAAGCCGATATTGCATACTTGACTGTATACTTCGTCTTCGTCGGGATGCCAATGCGTGAGGGGTATATAGATATTTTTACACCATCTTTTTTGAATTACAAAACAGGTATCGGGCGGTTCAATTGATATTTCGATATTAAAACCGTCATAAAGATCCCAAAATATCGTCTTTCCAACCAACTCAAACCTTCCGCACAAAAGAGGCGTATCAAGCATTTTATTATACAAATCTTCGGTGTTAAGCACGTTCGTTCACCTTCTTTGACCTCGCCGTTATGAGTTTGCTACGCAAACGTTATGATATGATTGCCCATCAATTTTTAAACTTGGCGAAGCCAATCATAACAATGCGTAGCATTTCATACCTCATAACTTGCCCGCAGGGGCAATCATAACTTAGCGTGATTTGTCCGTTAAGGACATCACGCTAAATGACTATGGGGAAATCTGTTATATTCCTCTGATGAGGTCGTCTATTTTGTTTATCGTCATTCTGACCGTGTGCGCATCCTTGCCGAGAATTTCATCGTCGGGATGGTCTGCGTCAAACCCCTTTGAACGAAGGAATGCCAATTGATTTGCCGCATCTTCTACACGCTTGTGCGATTTTTCAAAGGTAGCAGGGAAGTTCAATCTGCGAGGCTCTGCCTCTGTTTTTATAGCCTCAACTATCGTCTTTTTGATGTCTGCCAAAAGTTCGTCATTGTCACGGAAAATAGCCGTGTTTCGTGAGAGTTCTTGCTTTGTAGTAACTGTCAGAATGTCGCTGACAGCACGTTTTGCCTGCTTGCAGGTAATGTCTCCGCCTGCAAAAAAGCGCGAGGGAATACCCTTTTCTGCGGCAATATAAGCATCCATATCAATTTCGCCTATGTAATTGCCGTTCAGTTTATAGTATTGAACGGTTTTACTGTTCATGGTATGCGCGAGAACACCACCGAGTGTGCCTTCCATTGTGTGATAGCCAAAGTAGCAAATACAGTCGTAATTTCCGTCTGCAAAATACATACGCGGCTTTCTGAGATCGGGCGCGAGAAGTGTAATTCTGCTATCCAAGTCGCACGCCTCAATACTGTCGCCACCACCGTGATTGTCCCAAAGTGCAACAACTTCAACCCCTGCGTCAAAAAGTGCCTCTGCCGCGGCATTGACTTCCGCTACGGCTTGCTTTTTTGCAATGCACCATTGCTCTGTATTTTTGGAAAGTCCGCTATAAGGCTCTCCTACAACAAAATTAACTCCTTCGAGGTCTACTGCCAACAATACGCGCTTATACATAATTATCTCCTTGCAGATGAAATTTTCTTTTTTCAGTATAACATAAAAAACGCGCCTTTTCAATATATAAAATAAAAAATGCTTTTCGCCCAATCGAAAAGCTACCTCACTTCTTACCTCTTCCTTTTTACCTATTACTTCCCCAAAAATCCTGCCATTTTAGGTAAGAGTGAAGAGGTAAAAGGTAAAAAGTAAAAATCCCGCACTTGCGTGCAGGATTTTTTGGCGCGTGTTGACAAAAAAGATGCCGTTGCAAATCGTGCTAATTGTTACCAAACAAAAAGCACCCTAAAGGACCAAGTTGAGATAATGAAAAATGCAGATGTCTATTCGACACCTGCAGAGTTATAGTATTATTTCTCTATTGGTGTCAGGTAAAAAAGAGTCTATTATGTTGGTTAATTTTCTTATGTCTAATCCTTCGTGTCTTAAGACAATAGCGTTTTTTTCTCCATTGGAAACGTAATTTATAACATATAGAGTAATTGCTTGAATATTTTCTTCCGCAGTTAGTGCTCCTACAACCGCGCCCGCGGTTCCAAACAAAAAGCCTCCTAATATGGCATTGCTCTGTTTTGATTGCTTAACGACTTCGGTTGCTGCTATCAATCTAGTGCCGCATATTTTGTCCAATGGTAATGTTATTTGTGTTGGATTTTTAGAAAGCAAATCTTTAAAAATGAGTGAATTTTGTTTTGAATTGAGAAAGAATTCTACTTTTTGATTTTCAATAAAAGTGGGTAAGCCAGAGTAGTGAAAAACTCTACCTTTTGCGGAGTATAAAGAAACTTCATCTCTGTATTTCTCATATATTTTGTTGTTTTTTAATCCTACTATGAGTAAATTAATACCAAATAAAAACAAACATGAAAATACTATACACAAAATGATTTTTAGAAAAACGTTGTATATCGTAAGTATTGAAAAAAATATAGCTAAACCAGAAAAAAAGAAAAGCAACAATCCGGACCAATAAGATATATAAAATTTTCTAAAAGCCTTATCACGATTTACTTCATGAGATAAATTATGATCGGGTATATAAACTTGAAGCATAGAAATTATCGTTTTTTTGATAGCCTTATATATCAATTGCATTTTAATATTCATAACATTCTCCTAATATGTGATATAGATGTTTTATCTTCTGGAAAATTTATTAGATATAAAAATAGCTAAAAATACAGAACCAAACAAAAGAAACAGGGATTCATATATTGAAATTTCATTGGTTTCCCCAAATAATGCTGTTCTAATTAAATAATATATCAGAATTATTACGCAAGCAACAATTGACCTAATCAGTAATCCCCATATCCCATAGCTTAAAAAAGCAAAAAACTCATTAAATGGAATTTTCATAATAATTAATCTCCTTGAATAATATACACATATTATACTCAAACTTTGAGTAAAAGTCAACACTCAATTTATGAGTATGATAAACTTTTTACATAATTACATAATAAATGTAAGGAGTTTTTATGAATTACAGAGAAAGAATGAGAAATTTACGTGAGGATAATGATTTAACTCAAAAAGAGCTTGGCGCATTAATAAACAAATCACAACAGGGTTATAGTCATATAGAGGACGGCAGAGCAGAGTTGAAGATAGATGATTTAATAAAACTCTGTCGATTTTATAAAGTGAGCGCAGATTATTTTATTGGAATGACGGATAAAAAGTAAGTTTAACAAACATATGGCGCAGTTTTTCTCCCGACCATCGAGGTCGTGAGAAAAACACCCGGAATTTCGTACCGCAAGCGGCGCGAATGTTACGAACCGGATTTGCTATGCCTTTGGCGTGCAAAGCCCGGTCCGATGAGGGAGTGGCACCTCCAAAAAGAAAAAAACTGAGTACCCAAAAGGGTACTCAGTTTTTTGGAGGCGCCACCCGGAATCGGACCGGGGAATAAAGGTTTTGCAGACCTCTGCCTTACCGCTTGGCTATGGCGCCTAATAATATATTCCCCGCGAAATTACTCGCGGGGAGTTGGAGCGGATTACGGGGCTCGAACCCGCCACCTCGACCTTGGCAAGGTCGCGCTCTACCAAATGAGCTAAATCCGCGTATTCCCATTTTTGCTAAAACGGGAGAAAAATGGTGCCTCCGGTCGGAATCGAACCAACGACACGAGGATTTTCAGTCCTCTGCTCTACCAACTGAGCTACAGAGGCATATTTGGAGCGGATTACGGGGCTCGAACCCGCCACCTCGACCTTGGCAAGGTCGCGCTCTACCAAATG
>JAZOLR010000178.1:0-6447 GCA_045653255.1 Eubacteriales bacterium
AGCGAAGATGCCCCTCCTACTTATTGCAGGTGCATCGGGTATGGGTAAATCGGTATGTATCAACGCAGTAATTACGAGCCTTCTCTATAAGGCGCACCCCGATGACGTCAAACTCATTCTCGTCGACCCGAAGAAAGTAGAACTTAGCGTATACAGCGGAATACCTCATCTTCTCATTCCCGTAGTAAGTGACCCTGCACAAGCGGCGGGCGCACTCTCTTGGGCGGTAAGTGAAATGGAAAGCCGTTTCGACAAACTTGAAGAAAAAGGCGTACGAAACATTAAAGGCTATAACGCAATGCTAAAAGACGACCCGAATGAAAAACCGATGTCGCAGATAGTAATCATTATAGACGAACTTGCAGACCTTATGATGAGCAGTCCCGATTCCGTTGAAACCTCGATATGCCGCATAGCGCAAAAAGCGAGAGCGGCAGGTATACACCTTATAATCGGTACACAGCGTCCGTCCGTTGACGTCATTACAGGTCTTATCAAGGCAAACGTTCCTTCAAGAATCGCTTTCCACGTTTCGTCACAAATAGACTCAAGAACTATACTTGACGTGGGCGGTGCTGAAAAACTTCTTAACAACGGTGATATGCTCTTCTCGTCTGCGGGCACGATGAAGCCGAGACGAATTCAGGGCGCATTCCTTGACGACGATGAAGTTGCAAACGTAACGAAATTCCTCCGTGAACATTCAAACGGCGCATCTTACGATGATGAAATCGTTGCAGAAATTCAACGCGAAACCGAAAAATGTTTGCAAGGCAACAAGAAAAAGAGCGACTCGTCTGACGGTGACGAGGATATGGACGGAGTTCTTGACGATCCTAAATTCCAACAGGCAGTTGAAGTCGCTTTCGACTCGAACAAGATTTCAACCTCGCTTTTGCAGAGAAAATTGAAAATAGGATTCGGCAGAGCATCGAGATATATTGACGTTATGTGCGACCTCGGTATCGTAAGCGAGCCCGACGGACAAAAACCGAGAGAGATACTTATGACGAGATCGGAATATTACGAGCGTCAAAACCGTCTTTCAGAGTAACATTTTGGGGTGTGCTTTTGCATACCCCAAGCAATATTTATATGATTTCGGCATTTTAAAGAAAAGGAGATGAATTTTACCGTGGCAAACGAAAACAAAAAGAAATACGTTCTCCCCTCTGCTCTTATTTTGAAAAATGACGCAGAAGATATAAACGACGAAAACGTAGATATATACGAAATGATACAAAGCGAAGAGTTTTCCGCTTCACAGAAAAACACGGTATGTTGTTTGGGCAAAATCGCAGACGGTGAATTTTTCTACGGCGACGTTGCAAAATTTCCTCATTTGCTTATTTCGGGTGCGGCAGGAATGGGAAAAACAACTTGCATTTACTCAATTTTGACAAGCCTTTTACTAAAAGCAACGCCCAACGAAGTGAAGTTCATTCTCGTAGACCCGAAAGGTTGCGAATTGTCGACATTCCGCGATATTCCTCATCTTTTAATGCCTATAATAACAAACCCGACACAAGCGATAGCGGCGCTTTCTTTCGCGGTTGACGAAATGGAAAGACGTTTTGACAAGTTTGAAAAAACGGGCGCGCGCAATATAGACCAATACAACGAGTCTCTCGGCGATGATGAAAACCCGATGGAGAATATAGTCATAGTCATAGACGAACTTGCAGACCTTATGGTAATTCTTCCCGACAACGTCGAAAATTATATAATTCGCATTACGCAGAAGGCAAGAGCGGCAGGAATACACCTCCTCGTATCTTCCACTCGCACGTCGAAGGATACGTTTACCGATCTCATAAAGATGAATATACCTTCGGTAATTTCATTTAGATACCCGCTCCGTTCAGAATCTCGCAGGGTGCTTGACGTTACGGGCGCTGAAACTTTGGAAAGGTCGGGAGATATGATTTACCGCCCTTTAGGATATCGCACAACAATAAAGATGCGCGGTGCATACGTTAGCAAAAAACAACTTTCCGAAATAGCACAATTCTGGCGCACTCAAGGCAAGGCAGAATTTGAAAAAGACCTTTTGGACGAACTTAACGAAAAAGAAAAAGCAATTATAAAGGAACTGGAATCGAAATCAAAAAATGGCAAAAAAAGAAATGAAAGTATTTCGATTTACGATACAGAAGAATTCAAAAATGCAACAGAAACGGCATTTCAATACGGCTCTATTTCCTGCTCGTTGCTACAGAGAAAACTTAAAATAGGATACGTCAAAGCGGCTAAAATTCTCGATGCGATGTACTTAAAGGGTATCATTGGCGACTACGAAGGTCAAAAACCGAGAAAAGTTCTTTTGACAAAAGAAGAATACGAAAAAATACTCAAAGGAGAAAACTGATATGGTATACGTACTTTTAGCAGATGGATTTGAAGAAATCGAGGCGCTCGCGCCCGTTGATATACTCCGCCGCGGCGGTGTTGAAGTAAAGACCGTAGGTATTACGGGAAAGGAAGTTTTCGGCTCTCACGGAATAAAAGTCGAGGCGGATATACTTCCAAAAGAAGTTAAAAACGATATTGAAATGCTTGTATTTCCCGGCGGACTTCCCGGTTCTGACAATCTTCACGCATCGGAATATACCGATAAATTCCTGAAGATTGCAGAAGAAAACAATGCAAGAATTGCGGCGATTTGCGCTGCGCCCTATATTCTCGGTGTGCGCGGACTCTTACGCGGCAAGAAGGCTACCTGTTATCCTGCAGAAAAATTCATTTCTTTGCTTGACGGTGCAATTTACACGGCAAATGAAAAAGTCGTTACCGACGGCAATATAACGACGGGCGCGGGAATGGGCGCTGCGTGTGAGTTTGGTGTTGAACTTCTTTCTCTTATGAAAGGAAAAGAAATAGCAGACGGCATAGCGAAAGGCGCACTCATCAAATAATGAACACTTCCGTTTTCAAAAGTTGCAACTATAAAAAAGATATAGAATTTTGTGTGCGTCCTGCCCATAGAATTGACACGGCGCTATGGAGTGAGATTTTCGGAGACGATAAAGACGATATACGCGAGTTTATTTCTGCTTGTGTTTCAAGCGCGTATGCGGTTTCTTTCGTTTCTTATAGGAAAACGCTTTCTCAATTTTTGGCTATTGAGTGCAATATTTCTTCTGTGCGTGGGATATATATTTACGCGCTTTGCACCTCTCCTGCATATAGAGGGCGGGGGTATATGCGTGAACTTTTGGCGGTGGCGAAAAATCATTTTCTTCGTTTCGGCTACAAGTTTTTTATGCTTTTGCCTGCCGACGAAAAACTCGCAGAAACCTACAGGCGCATTGGATTTTCGCACCCGCTTGCCGCGTATGCTACTCCTCTGCCTGAACGCGAGGGAGACGTTTTCGGCGAGAGCGAAGAAATTTTGAAGTTTGAAAAAGAAGACTTTGACGGAGATATAACGAAGTTATACGAACTTTCGTCAAAGGTGTTTTCCTATGAATTGTTCAGGTATTTTATTTCGGCGTTTTCTTCGGTTTTCAAGGTTTTCTCATTTCGCGACGGCGAGGGGGAATGCGGATTTGCGATTGTTTGCGGAAAGAGACTGTTACTTACGTCTAAAAAGCATTCAAGCCTTGTAAGAAACGAAGGAAGAATATCTGCGCTTGTGATGCCTTTCAGACAGTTGCCGAGCAGTTTTTATTCGGCTATACCCGAAATTATGCCGAGATGATTTTTTTGATTTTTAATTATGATTGATATTTACAAAGAAAAAGCAGAATTCCGCCGTGCTTGCAGACAGATAAGGAATTCTATCGAAAAAGAAGAAAAGGCGCGTCTTGACGAATCTATCTGCAAAGAAATAATAAATTCGCCTGAATTTTCTTCGGCTTCCGTTATTCTTGCGTACTTCCCTATCGGGTCGGAAATTGATATTCTGCCCGTTGTGAGATACGCAAAAGAAAAGGGAAAGCGCGTGGCTTTTCCCGTTTGCATCGAGCGTGATATGATATTCCGATACGTTGAAAGCGAAGACGATTTTGAGGCTGGGGAATATGGAATTCCCGCGCCGAAAAACAATTGCGAAGAATACAGAGATAGAAAAGATACTTTTTGTATCGTGCCTGCGCTTGCGCTTGACAAAAACGGAAACCGAATGGGCTACGGCGGCGGTTACTACGATAAATTTCTTTCGGGATTTTCGGGAGTTTTTGCCGCGGCTATATATGATACACTTTTATTTGAAGAAGTTGTGCACAACGAGCGCGACGTAAAAATCGGTGTGATAATTACCGAGAAAGGAAGAAAGACAACCGTATGAATTACAGAAAAATGCCGCCTCGCGACAATTTTTCCTACTTTACGGCAGACAAACTAAAAAGCGTACATTTTGCCATTCCTCTGCTTTGCGCTGCGGTATATATACTTAATGCGTTGTTCGTTTTACTGTTTAAGACGGTAGAAGCAGACGCTATTACGGCATATACGCTTATGGCAATAGCGGAAATTCTCGCGGTCGGTCTGCCTGCGGCGATATATCAAAAACTCAAAGAAGAAAAGACGGAGCACGTAGGTTTTTCTCCCGACAAGATAAGCGTTATCATACTCGCTTCTGCCGCAATGACTTTCGGTGCGATGGCGATAGGAATGCTTTTCGACCATTTGGGATTGGTGGAAAACTCGGGTGCTACTTACAACACTTTGCGTTTACCTGAACTTGAAAACCGACTTGCGCCAATGCTCTACGCGACGGTCACTTTTGCCGCTGTGCCTGCTTTGTGCGAGGAATTTCTATGCCGTCACATCATATACAAAGAGTATGAAAAATACGGAAATATAGCGGCTATAACAGTGAGCGCGGTTTCGTTTGCCTTGATGCATTTTTCGCTTGGCAAACTTCCTATGTATCTGTTTTGCGGATTTTTGCTCGGATTGTTGCGTATGATAACGAATTCAAGTATCGCTACGTTTTTCGCGCACTTCTTCTATAATGCTTTTGCCCTTTTCTACTACAAGTTTTTCGGGGCACTTTCGGAGCAGTTGTCCGAATTCACGCTTGTTTTCTTTTTGCTTTTGTTCTTGTTTTTGCTTTGTTTTTCTCTTATGATGGGAGAATCGGCAAGACTTTTCCGTTCTTACCATGCAAAATCAAAATTTGCGCTCTTCACTCTTGAAAAAACAGAAACGAAATCTACTCGGCAAGGACTTTTCCTCTATATTTCTTCCCCTGCTTTGTGGCTTTCTTTCGTTCTTTACGTTATATTCTCACTTATCCTTTAATGAGGTGTTAAAAAAATGATAATCAATCCTAAAAAGACTTATATATGCTATCGTTGTCACAAATGCGGCAGCGCGACAACCGGTTTTGTCGGTGAATTTTCGCTTTCTGCGGATATGTTGAAACTGAAGTGCGAGTGCAAGAATAGCGCTATGTCGCTCGTGCGTACTCCCGAAAAGAAAATCAAACTTTCCGTACCGTGTGTTTTCTGCAACAAAAATCACACTTTTGTAATTTCGCAAGAGACGTTCTACAACCGCGAACTTCTTATGCTTTCCTGCCCTTATACGAATATGGATATTTGCTTTGTCGGAAAGGAAGAAAAGATAAGCGCAGCCGTCGAACAAAATTCTCTCGAACTCAACGCGCTTTTCACCGACCTCGGATATGAAAATCTCGAAGACCTTTACGGCGATGACCGTTCTGCCGAGGATATTATCCCCGACGCAGACGTATACGACACCGTGCGTTTTGCTCTTGCGGAACTTCAAGCGGACTGCGCTATCGAGTGTCCTTGCAATTCCGCGCAGTACGATATTGAATTCGTATCGGGCGGTGTGAGGATATTCTGCCCTCTTTGCCGCGCGGAATATTTCCTTCCCATAACAAATTCGGAATCGGCAAGAGAGTTTCTCGATTGCACGAAACTTATATTAAAGTAAGCCGTAGTATTCCTGCAAACCCATATATATTCCTTCTGCAAAAAGGCGCGGATTATTATACATAAGGTCTGCGTCCTCTTTGTTGGTTATGAATCCGAGTTCAAAAAGTACGGCAGGCATTCGCGTGCGACGAAGCACGTAGAGACCCGGACGCAAGACAACACCGCGGTTTCGCAGTCCTGTCACAAGCGTGAGGTTGCGAAGCACGACTTCCGCTATATTGTAGGCTGTGGAATCACGACGAAAGACGAGCGCTTCCGTACCCGATACGGATTCGTTTACCGATGCGTTTGTGTGTAAGGATATAAACAAGTCCGCGCCGAATGCGTTTGCACCATCTACACGGGCACGGAGACTGCTTGAATTACTGTTTCCAAGTTGTGTGTCCATTGTCGGACGGGAAAGCCGCGGTATAAAATACGGGTCTGACGAAAGCAGGTCATATAACTCAAGCCCTATGCGATATACTATATCCTGCTCACGATAGCCGTTTCCTTCCGCACCTGCGTTTGGCGAGTTAGGGTTATGACCTTGGTCTAT